>CBDUYG010000404.1:0-4076 GCA_965371385.1 uncultured Myxococcales bacterium
GGTAACGGGTAACACGAGGAAAGGGAGTGGCCATGAAGAAGCGGGATGACAAAGGCAATCTCTCTTGTTCCTTCTGCGGAAAGAGCCAGAAGGAAGTCAAAAAGCTGATTGCGGGCCCGACGGTCTACATATGCGATGAATGCATCGAGCTGTGCAACGACATCATCGCGGAGGAGTACGGGCAGGAAGAAGCGCCCTCCGAGGCCTCCGAGCTTCCCAAGCCGAAGGAGATCAAGGCATCCCTCGACGAGTACGTGATCGGCCAGGAGGAAGCCAAGAAGATCCTCTCGGTTGCCGTCCACAACCACTACCGGCGCATCGAGGGCGGTGCATCGGTTGGAGAGGTCGAGCTTCAGAAGGCCAACGTGCTGCTGCTCGGCCCCACCGGCTCGGGCAAGACCCTGCTGGCCCAGACCCTGGCGAAGATTCTCGACGTTCCCTTCACGATCGCGGATGCGACGACTCTCACCGAGGCGGGCTACGTGGGTGAGGATGTCGAGAACATCGTCCTCAATCTGCTCCAGGCGGCCAACTACGACGTAGAGCTCGCCCAACGCGGCATCATCTACATAGACGAGATCGACAAGATCGCGCGTAAGAGCGAGAACCCTTCGATCACCCGCGATGTCTCGGGCGAAGGCGTGCAGCAGGCTCTGCTCAAGATCATCGAAGGGACGATGGCGAGCGTACCCCCGAAGGGTGGGCGGAAGCACCCCCAGCAGGAGTTCCTACAGGTCGATACCTCGAACATCCTGTTTCTGTGTGGTGGCGCCTTCGTCGGGCTGGAATCCATCATCGAACGTCGGATTGGTGTGAAGGGTTTGGGTTTTGGAGCCGATATCCAGGTAAAGGCGGATCGAGTCGAGGCAGAAGTTCTGGGGAAGGTACTGGCCGAAGATCTTCTCAAGTTCGGGCTGATCCCCGAGTTCGTCGGGCGCCTGCCGGTCACGGCAACGCTCGGCGAGCTGGATGAGCCCGCCTTGATCGAGATCCTGACGAAGCCCAAGAATGCGCTGGTCAAGCAATATGAGAAGCTCTTCGAATTCTCGGACGTTCGATTGCGATTCACCGAGGGAGCGCTGTGCGCAGTCGCCCACGAGGCTCTGGAGCGAAAGTCCGGCGCGCGTGGTTTGCGGGCCATCCTGGAGAAGGCGATGCTGGATTTGATGTACGAGATCCCGTCGCGTCAAGACGTCGAAGAGTGCGTGGTCAACGAAGATGTGATCGAGCGGGGAAGTGAGCCGATCATGGTCCTCAAACGGGAGGCCGAGTCGGCCTAGCGAGGCAGCGGCGCGAGAAGGCCGGATTCCTCGGGTACGTCGTCGATGGGTGTCAGTGTGGGGTTCAGTAACAGGAATCGATGATCGGCTCGCCGGAGTCGGTCAGGAGGTCGCAGAGCGAGCATGGTGTTCTTCCGCAATGAAGACGGATCCGAGGGTGAATCGCGCGATGATGCAGCGACGGGAAGAGTCGTCCCGCTCCTACCCCTGCGAGACATCGTCGTCTTCCCTCATATGGTGGTCCCCCTCTTCGTAGGGCGCGCGAAGTCCATCCAGGCGCTCGAAGACGCGGTCGAAGGTGGGCGCGAGCTGATGCTGGCCGCCCAGCGCCAGGCGGGCCAGGAGGATCCGGGCGAGGAAGAGATCTATTCCATCGGTACCCTCGGCTCCATCATCCAGCTGCTGCGCCTCCCGGATGGCACCGTCAAGGTGCTCGTCGAGGGCAAGTCGCGAGCTCGCATCGCCACTTTCGAGAGTGAAGACCCCTACCTCTCGGTTACCGTGGAAGAGCTGCCCGACGACGAGGGGCGGGACTCCGAGGGCGAGGCCCTCGTGCGGACCGTTCACTCGACCTTCGAGAACTACATCAAGCTCAACAAGAAGGTGCCGAGGGAGCTGCTCAACTCGGTCTCCTCGATCACGGGCGCGAGCAAGCTCGCGGACACCATCGTCGCTCACCTCAACCTCAAGCTCGAAGATCGCCAGAGCCTGCTCGAGATGACCGATCCCGTAGCCCGCCTCGAAGAGATCTGCAGCCGCATGCAGGCCGAGATCGAGGTGCTCGAGGTCGAGAAGAAGATCCGCTCGCGCGTCAAGAAGCAGATGGAGCGCTCCCAGAAGGAGTACTACCTCAACGAGCAGATGCGGGCGATCCAGAAGGAGCTCGGCGACCGGGACGAATTCAAGAACGAGATCCAGGAGCTCGAGGAGCAGCTCAAAGAGAAATCCATGCCCGACGACGCGCGGGAGCGGGCCGACAAGGAGCTGCGCAAGCTCAAGATGATGTCGCCGATGAGCGCCGAGGCGACCGTCGTACGCAACTACATCGATTGGATGCTCGCGCTGCCCTGGCAGGAGTACAAGGAAGAGAACGCCGATCTCGACCGGGCCGAGGAGATCCTCAACGAGGATCACTACGGGCTCGAGAAGCCCAAGGATCGCATCCTCGAATACCTCGCCGTGCAGTCCCTCGTCGAGGTGATGAAGGGGCCGATCCTCTGCCTCGTCGGTCCTCCCGGCGTAGGCAAGACCTCCCTCGGCAAGTCGATTGCACGCGCCACCGGCCGCGACTTCGTGCGCGTGAGCCTCGGTGGAGTTCGCGACGAGGCGGAGATCCGGGGGCATCGCCGCACCTACATCGGCGCGCTGCCGGGCAAGGTGCTGCAGAGCCTCAAGAAGGCCGGCTCGAGCAACCCCGTTTTCCTGCTCGACGAGATCGACAAGATGTCGATGGACTTTCGGGGCGACCCCTCGGCGGCGCTGCTCGAGGTGCTCGACCCCGAGCAGAACCACACCTTCAACGATCACTACATGGATATCGACTACGACCTCTCGCGCGTCATGTTCGTCTGCACGGCCAACGTGCTGCACGAGATCCCGCGGCCGCTCCAGGATCGTATGGAGATCATCCAGATTCCCGGCTACATCGAGCTCGAGAAGGTGCGGATCGCCAAGGGGCACCTCGTCGGCAAGGTTCGCGAGGCGAACGGGCTGACCGAGGCCACGATCGAGTTCGGCGATCCGGCGCTTCTCGAGATCGTTCGCCACTACACGCGGGAGTCCGGGGTGCGAAACCTCGAGCGCGAGATCGCGGCGATCTGCCGCAAGGTGGCGCGCGAGGTCGTCAAGGCCGGCAAGAGCGCGAAGCTCACGAAGGTGACCCCCAAGCTCGTGAAGAAGTATCTCGGCGTTCCGAAGTATCGCTTCGGTATGACGGAGACTGAAGATCGCATCGGCGTGACGACCGGCCTCGCCTATACCGAGACCGGCGGCGAGCTGCTCCAGACCGAGGTCTCCGTGACCCAGGGCAAGGGCAAGCTCCAGCTCACCGGCCGCCTCGGCGAGGTGATGCAGGAGTCTGCCGGCGCCGCAATGACGTACATCCGATCGCGCGCCAAGCAGCTCGGCCTGGTGCGCGACTTCTACTCGATGATCGACATCCACATCCACGTGCCCGAGGGTGGAACGCCCAAGGACGGTCCTTCCGCGGGTATCACACTGGCTACGACGATCGCCTCGGCGCTCACCCGGGTGCCGGTGAAGTCGAACGTGGCGATGACGGGTGAGATCACCCTGCGCGGCCGGGTGTTGCCGATCGGCGGACTCAAGGAGAAGATGATCGCGGCCCATCGCGGCGGCGTGGATACGGTCATCATCCCCAAGGAGAACGAAAAGGATCTCAAGGACCTGCCGGCGACCATCAAGAAGGCGATGACGATCATCCCGGTCGAGCACATGGACGAGGTGCTCGCCAACGCCCTCGCCGTCGCCGATCCGTCCACCTTCCTGAAGGACGGGAGCCACGACTTCGATGACATCTACGAGGTCCCGACCAACCCGACGGAAACCTCCGTACCCCACCCGGCTGGGGTAAACTAGGCGGGAGTTCGATCTTCCATCTCCGATAGGGGAGCGCCGCTTGTGGTGTTTGCAATAGAGCGGCAGTAGAGCGGCAGTAGAGCGGCGGTAGATCGCCGGAAGAGTGGCGATTCGAGTTCCGGGCGTGTAGCTCAGTTGGCTAGAGCATCTCGTTTACACCGAGAGGGTCCGCGGTTCGAGTCCGTGTACGCCCACCAC
>CBDUYG010000405.1:0-4061 GCA_965371385.1 uncultured Myxococcales bacterium
CGAGTGAGAAGCTGATCGGTACCGCGAGCGCAACGATCAACCCCTCCCGCCAGCCGAGCACGATCATCAACGCCACGACCACCGTCACCATCGCGAATGCGAGCGAGGAGAGGAGATCGTCGACCTTCTGGTCGGCGGTCAGGCCGTAGTCCCGCGTCACCTGCACCGAGATTCCGTCGGGGATGACTTCGCGCTCGAGGCGGTCGATCTCCTCGAGAATCGCGTCGGCGACCCGGACCGCGTTCACTCCCTTCTTCTTGGCGAATGCGAGCGTTACGGCAGATCGGCTCTGGCCGCGCTCGTCGGGAGAGCCGGCCGGCCCGATGCCGATGCGCGTGTAGCTCCGCGGCTCCTCCGGGCCCGCAATGATCCGAGCGACATCGCGCAGATAGACCGGCTGCTCGTCGTGCACGCCCACGACGAGCCCGCTGACGTCGGCCGACGTCTCGATGAAGGGGCCGCTTCCAACCTCCACGTACTCGTTGTTGCGGCTGAATCCACCCGCCGAGAGGGATGCGTCGGCGGCCGCGATCGTTCGCTCGACCTCCAGAGCGGACAAACGCCTCCCGATCATCTCTTCGGGGAGCAGCTCGACACGAACCTGACTCCTCCGCCCGCCTACGATGCGAGTTCGAGACAGGTCTTCGACGGTATCGAGCCGGGCGCGAACCTCCTCGGCGACGCGACGTAGGACGTGGTCGTCGTAACGGTCCGAGTAGAGAGTGAGGGTGACGATCGGGACGTCGTCGATCTCGACCGGCTTGATGACCCAGCCCGTCACGCCCGGCGGCGCCTCGTCGATATGGGAGTTGACCTTGTTGTAGAGCTTGATCAGGGAGCGCTCACGATCCTCGCCCACGAAAAACCGAACCGTCACGATCGCCATGTCGCGCCGCGAAATCGAGTAGACGTACTCGACCCCGTCGATCTGCCACAGCAAACGCTCGAGCGGCGTGGCGACGAGCTTCTCGACCTCCTCCGAGCTGGCTCCCGGAAAATGGAGGTAGACATCCGCAAGCGGAACGACGATCTGGGGATCTTCTTCTCTTGGCGTCAGGAGGATCGCAGCGGCGCCGAGGCAGAGCGCCGTGATGATCAGGATGATGGACGCCGGACCGCCGAGAAACTTCTCCACGATCGCCGGGATGACCCCGGTGGGTCGCTCCGAATCGGGCGACGGGGTGGCCATCAATCCCAACCGATCGTGTCGCCCGCAGAGAGCCCCGCGAGCACCTCGATCTGAGCATCACGTTCCTCACCAAGGCTGACGTAGCGCCGTTCCCAGCGGTCGCCCACCCGCGCGCGAACCGTGGTCAGCTGGCCAACACGGACGATCGAAGCGCTCGGGATGAAGATCACCTCTCGCTCGTCGATCGGGACCCGCAGCTTCCCGAACATGCCCGGATAGACGCCCTCGGCTGGAGGAAGCGCGACCTTCACCTGGAAGCTGCGGCTCACCGGGTCGGCGGAAGGAACGATCTCGCTGATGGTGCCGGTGACGGTCTGATGCGTGGCGACGAGTTCGACCATCACCGGCTGGCCGATTCGGATCCGATCGATGACGCCCTCCCTGACTCCGGCCTCGAGGCGCAGATCCTTCGGATGGTGGATCACGAAGAGCGGCTTGCCCGGGAGTGCAAGGTCCCCGGGCTCTACGAGTCGCCGCTCCACCACCCCGGCAATCGGGCTCACGACCTGTGTGTGCTCGAGTGCGATCTCGGACTCGCGCAGCCTCTGGCTCGCCGCGTCGACGTTGGCGATTGCCTGCAGGTTGGCGGAGAGCGCCGCCTCGAGCTGTTCCTGGGTCGCGGCGTTCACCCGAAGCAACTTCTCGAACCGCACATACGACGTGTCGGTCTGATCTCGATTGGCCTCGGCGGCTCGAAGCCCGCTGCGTGCCTGCTCGAGCCGTGCCATGGCCTTCTCTTCATCGATCCGGCACAGCGACGAGCCGCGCTCGACCGGCGTCCCGGCGTCCACGTCGACGCTCACGATTCGTCCGGCGACCTGGGACGAGACCGTCGCGGTCGAGCGGGATCGCACCGTTCCCACGGCCTCGTACAGGGTCGGGCGGCGAGTTCGCTCGATCGTCAGCTCGTTTGCGGGCTCGGGCAGACCCTCTGGCGGAGCGACGCGACCGGGCGCGATCTCGTCGGAGCATCCGGTCGGCACGAGGGCAAGAGTCGCGATCGCGGCAGCGATGATGGCGAGGGCGGAGATGCGCCGAAGTCGGATGCTCATGAGCCCGCTTCCTCCAGGGTGAACGTGTCGGCTGCGAGCCATCCCATCGTTCTCGCTGCGTCGGCACGCGATCTCTTCAGATCATATTGGGCGGACGTTCGACGCATCCTCGCCTGGGTGACCATCAGCTCCGTCTCGAGGAAACGTGTGATCGTCGCGGTTCCTTCTTCGTATTGACTTCGGACGAGCATCAGGCTCTCCGCAGCCTGCTCGACGGTGGCCTCGGCCACCCCCAGTCGGGCACGCGCTTCCTCCATCCGCAGGTATGCGGTCTTCACATCGAGCTGAACGCTGAGCGCCATCTTGCGATCGGCACTCAACATTTCATCCAGCACCGAGCGTGCCTGGTCGACCTGCGCCTTTCGGCTTCCCCCGTCGAAGAGATCCCAGTTGAGGGTCACGCCCGCGAACCAGTTACGTCGGTCTCCCGAGTAATCAAAGTCGGTGCTGGTCCAGTACACCCGGGCCCCGGCATCGGCGCGGGGCAAATAGGCCAGCCATCTCGAGTCTACGTCCATCGCCGCCCGCTCCACGATTCGCCGTGCCTGGAGAAGCTCCGGACGCCGGGCCATCGCCTCGGCGACGGCGACCTCGTACTGCTCCGGTAGATCTGCGGGCAGCCACCCGTCATCTTCATCGGCGTCCAGGGATATCCTGGCGTCGGCATCTTCGCCTAGGAGGTTTGCGAGCGCCGAGATGCTCAACAGCCTCGAGTTGACGGCACGGATCACACGCTCCTCTGCCTCGGCAAGTCGTACCTTGAGCGAGAGCACATCCGACCGGAGTGCGCTTCCGAGCTCCATCTTCGCCCGTGTCTCCTCGTATCGCGCGCGAACGGTGCGAACCGACAGCCTCGTGGTAGCAACCATCTCGGTCTGGGCCTGGATGGTGAAGAATGTCTGGATCACACTTGCTGCGAGCGAGTTCCTCGCTTCCTGCAGTCCGAGCTGACTCAGGTCTCGCCCTGTTGCGGCCATCCACCGACGCAGCCGATCCCGCCCGCCGTTGTAGAGGTTGTAACGCAGGGTCACACCGGTCTCGATGCTGCCGAAGGTCCCCGGGTAATTGAAGTCGGTGCCGGACGAGAAGGTCCGGCTGTCGATCGTCTTGAATAGATAGAGCGACGGGCTGTCCGCGCCCAGAATTTCGGTCGAGGTCGACAAGACGGGCAGGAAGGGGGCCCTCGCCTCATCGAGGATTGCCTCCGCGTGCCGGATACGGGCCACGGCCACTCCGATGTCGGGGTTCGCCTCCAGCGCCAGCTCGATGCAGTCGGTCAGCGAAAGCTCACGATCGAATCCCGGTCGGGGCGGTTCCGGGGTTGATCGCGCCGACGCTTCGGATGCGCTGGATGGCTTCGGAGACAGCTCTGCGGGGGGCCGCGACTCAGGGACTGGGGCGCCGGTCGCGGCGCCGCTGGGCGTGAAGTCGGCCGAGTGCTGGAAATTTGCCGGTTGCGCCTCGATCCGCCTCGCTCGCGCGATCTCCGCGTAGTCGTACTTCGCCCGCGAGCTCGCACAACCAAGTCCGACCAGGGCTACGATCGCAGCAGCGAATCCGAGGTGACGCATTCCGGCACTTGCATTGGCTCGCGGCCGGTCGCGGGTCACGATCGGTAGGGCTCGCCGCATTGTTCGTCTCCCGTCAGGAAGGTTGATCGCGAGGGTGTGGGCAGCGCTCTGGTGCCGCGGCGCCGCTGGTGCGTGCAGGGCAGGATGAGCCACGGAGTCTACTCGGATCGCATCTCTCGGCATTCGATCGCCTCTCCGCTTATCCGCTTATCCGCTTATCCGCCTCTCGAGCCATGAACCGGTATCGGA
>CBDUYG010000406.1:0-4061 GCA_965371385.1 uncultured Myxococcales bacterium
TTCTGAGCCTGCTGAAGCTCGAGCTCCGCGTGGCGCAGGTTCCTGGCGGACTCGAGCCGCTCTTTCAACAGATCCAGGAGTACCTCGGCGATGTCGGCCGAGCTGGATGGGCTCGTGAGGTTCGCGACGAGATGGGACAGCGTCTCCGGAGTTGCGTGGTCGAGCCTGTCCTTGAGTTCGAGTGGAATCATGATCTCGTTCCGACTGTGTATGACGGACGGCGGATCGGGAGGGGCACCATCACCATAGTGAGTCCGCAAGAAGAGTGCCCGACGAGCGGGTGCTCCCGATGAATGTCGAAAGTGTACCCCTCGCCGAGCAACATGGGAAGAAGAAGACACACGTTTGCGACGACATCCATGGCTCACCGATCGTAGAGGGCGGGAAGCAGGAGGTTCGAGTCGCGAGATCGAATTCAAGCCCGCTCGTCGGCGGGCGCCGTTTCAGCAGGATGATCGAAACGACATCGGATTCCGCGTCGTGCACCTTGCGGCACGGTCTGGGGGCCTGGGTTACCCCGGGCCCAAGAATGAAACGGTGTTATTGCGATCAATCGTCGGCGCAGCTCGAGAATCGTCGGAATCGTCCGGGGGTTGCTAATCGGATCCGTTGACCGCACCGGGCTTTGCCGACGCGCGCGGTTTCCCGCCATAGACCTCGGGATTGTTGACGCGATCGGCGACGACCAGAATGATGGTTCGACGCATGTCCGCAAAGACGAGATCGAGATCCGTCTCCGGGTCGAGGAGTCGCCGGATCAGCGCCGTCTGAAGCAGGGAGAGAATGGTGTGGGCGACCATCTCGATCCTGGGAAGATCGCTATCGACCGCCCGTGAGATACCATCGACCAGAGCCTGGCCCGATCGCGAAAAAACCTGGAGGATGGCCAGCCGCGTCTCGGGAGACTGGTCTCCCCGCTCGAGCAGAACACTCAGCAGCAAACGCAGCAGGTGCGGTTTCTCCTCGACGATCCTGCGCAGGGCGGCGATCAGGCGGTCGAGTCTCTCGCTGGGATCGCCGATTGCGGCCGTGCTCTCCGAGATCTCGCGAATCCAGTCCTGGTTGACCCGCTCGATGATGGCATTGAGCAGGCCTTCCTTGCTCTTGAAATGCCAGTAGAGTGCTGTCTTCGCGGTACCCGCGTGACGGCAGATGGCGTCGACGCTCGTTGCTGCATAACCCCGCTCGGAGATCAGATCGATGGCGCCCTGGAGCAGACGCTCTCGGCTCTCGGCACCTTGCGGTGTCAGGCGTTTGGGGAACTCTGTCTTGTCCATATTCTCCATCTTCTTGCACGATATCCATGCTTTGTACCGGTCGTTACGTTTGCGTACCGTCTGGGTTTCGTCAAGCATACGCCAAAGACTCCCGTGTCCCGGCGGGCTGCCGGGCCATGGGCGGTCGTGAGGAAGGAATGATGGCCCCGACCGTGTGGATTTCGCGTGCGGCTCCAAGCCTCATCCCCTTCCTCGCGCTCCTGATGTATGGCTGCATGCCGGCTCAGGGAGGCTGGGATTTCCGGGATCTCAGCCGCCGGTATCCAGCCCTGGAGCGAATCCAGGGGCAACGTCTGGCCGATGCGCTGCCCTACTTCCTGCCCGATGAGCAGGGGTTGAGTCTCTTCCTGTGCCGCTGGCCCACCCGTGAGGCCGTCACCGTCCTGCTGCCGGAGGACGCATCGGTCGACGAGCTCAGGGCGTTGCGCGGCGCTCTCGCGGCGTGGCAGGGAGCCGATTTGGGAATTCGATTTCGGGAGACCCGGAGCTCCGGCGCGCAGATCGAGTTTCGCCTGCTCGAGGCCGACGATGGCGCATTCGACCTCGCGCGCACCGGGGATACCGTCGTGGATTGTCGCGTGCCCTCGCCCTCTGCCTCGGGTCAGCCGGCGGATCGAATCGATGCCGAAGTCGTCTATGCGTCCATCTTTCTTCGCCGGGCGAATCTCGACACCCTGGGCAGGTCCCAGCCGCTCTCGATCGGGAGGCTCGCAGGGGAGGCGTTGCACGAGCTCGGGCACGCCCTTGGATTTCCAGGGCACGCGGCCATCGGCCGCTCGGTGATGGTACGCACGCACGAAGTCGTCGATCACTGGGGTGAGCGAGTGATGGACGGGGAGGCATTCAGCGATCCCACGTTGAAGGCGCTCTATCTCGTACCGTCGGGGGCCGTCATCGGAAGGCGCTCCGCGGACCCTTCGGCCAGCGAGGACCTGCAATATTTCTCCGCCTCGGCGGAGCAGGGTGATTGGCGCGGTCCCTATGTGCGAGTGGGAGAGAAGGTGGCCGAATTGTTCTGGCGTCACCGATCGCGGGGGCGTGCCGTCTTTCGCGTCGGCGATTGGCGCTCGGTGATGAAGAAGAGAGATCGCATCGAGTTCGTTCCCAACGCAGAGGCCGAGACCGTACTCGCGGAGCGGCCCCGTCCGACGCAGCATTGACGGGGTGGGAAGCAGAGCGGGATTCAGGTTCGGGATGAGTCGAGCTTGGGGTCGAGTATCTTGGCCCTGGCCATATAATGCGCGGACAGATTGCTGTCGCCCTGGGAACGCAGTACCACACTCAGGCGGAAGTTCGAGATTGCGTCCTCTTCATCCAGCTCGATGGCCCGCTGGAGATGAACTGTCGCCTGCTCGGGGTCGGACCTGGGCTGCTTGTAGAGCGCCCAACCGAGGGCAGATTGGTATGCACCCTCGTCGGGCCAGAGCTCGACGGCCGGCCGGAAGAACTCGAGGGCCCGCTTGAAGTCGCCCATTCGCATGAGGATCTCGCCCTTTCGGTAGGCCGTCTCCGCCTGGCCCAGGGCGTTGACGTCGATCTCCGGCGACTCGTCGTGTAGGGCTGCGTCGTACTCCCTGCGCTTGTCCGCATCCGTGAGCACGTCGTTCGCCTCCGCGATGCGGCCGAATACGAGGGCTGCCTCCTGCTTGATTTCATTGAGTTCGAGTCGGGCGAGGGTATCCGGGTGATAACGCTTGGCCGCCTGAAAGTAGGCCTTGCGAATCTCGCTGGTGCTCGCGTTCTCGGCGATCTCGAGCAGCTCGTAATAGTTGAGATCGGCCAGGCGCCCCTTCCGGTTCATCACCTCGCTGCGCATCGCCTCGACGTCGGCGCTCCGTCCAGTCGCGGCGTCGGAGTCGGCGGCGGGCTCGGCCACAGCCTCTCCGGCGCGCTGGGGCCCGCCACCGGTCGAGAGTATCTCGATCTCGATTTCCGGCTCGATCTCGATCTCCTCGGTGTCGGCGACATGGGGGGCTTCGGAAAATTGAATCCCCCCGGCATTGACGAGAATCCAGACGCTGGCGAGCACCATCGGGGACGAGAGGCCGCTCCCGATCGCCCTGCCGAGGACCTTCGTGCCGTCGATCCCGGCGAAGAGCGTCGCGACCTCATCGTCGACGAGCCGTCGGGAGATATCGTTGAAGCTGGAGCTCGGGCGGGGGTACTGGTCCATCCAGTGGCCGAGGTCTTCGAGCAGGCGATCCGCGCTCCAGTGGTTGAGCAGGCCTTCGCGGACCAGCAGATAGGGATCGCTGCGAAAGGACTGGACCTCTTTTTTCAAGTCCTCGGCGACCTGAAACTCGAAGTCCCCAGTGGCCCACGCGAAGGCCTCGATCAGACGTCGTCGAACCTGCTCCTTGAGAGCGAGGAAGAGCCCCTTGGCCTCCAGCAGCTCGAGGGCGAGCAGGGCAACCCCCTCGCGGCACCTCTCGCGCCGCATGTAGGCACTGACCCGGGTATGGTCGTCCTGACTCAGCTGGCCCTGATCGACGAGCTGGATGCCGAGGGTCTCGCCCGCGAGGTTCGATTCGCTCGCGACCGGGGCGCCGTCCTGGAACACGATGCGCTTGGTCGTCTTGTTCCGCGTGAGCGCCAGGGCACCGGAGAAGCGTGTACGGTAGGCATCGAGGAGGAGCCGGGGAAGCGAGTGATCCGTCAGGCTTCCGGAGCTGGGACTCGGAGCCGTGCGCGGGGGTGACGCGGGCACTCCAACGCTCTCACCGGCTTCGGGATCGGAAGACGCCATGAACGATTATTCGGGCCGACGCCTTGAAGACTTGAAGG
>CBDUYG010000407.1:0-4056 GCA_965371385.1 uncultured Myxococcales bacterium
TTCGCGAAGATGGGGCCCTTCTTCACGCTGTAGCTGCCGTCCTTCGGATTGAATACCTCGGTACCTACCACGTCGGCCGGCAGCATGTCGGGGGTGAACTGGATGCGAGAGAACTGGGTGTCGAGCGCCGCGGCGAGGGATTTTACCGTGAGCGTCTTGGCCAGCCCGGGCACGCCTTCGAGCAGAACATGCCCCCCCGAGAGGAGTCCCATGAGCAGACGGGACACCATGCCCTCCTGCCCCACTAGAACCTTCCCCACCTCGCTCGCAATGTCGCGAATCACCTTCGAGTGGGCCTGAACCTGATCTCCGAGATCACCGGCACTCATTCGCTCTTCTCTCTCCCCTCATTTCTCTGGCGCGTCTCGATCGACGCATGCTTTCCTGGGTTCCGAGGCGTGTGGCCTCCCTCGCGGATTCCGAGGCGGGCGGATTCTAGCAGCCCCCCGGATTTTCGACGGGCGCTGCGGAGGAACGGATTCGGCCCTCCCTGCCGGCCCGGCTGTTGCTGGACACCGAGCGACGCGGGCGGGTTCCTCTCAGGGGCGGGTCGCGAGGGCGCAGAGTTTCTCTTCGGTTGGGGATCAACCGATTCTTCGCGGGGGCAGGCTCGCGACCTGCTTGCCCGTGACGCGGCCGAAGTAGGTTGCGTCTCCCACCGACAAGCCGCTGCCGTAGCCGGCCGCCGATCTCGGCACGCCGCAGGCGGTGCGGCCGGCTGCGTAGAGCCCGGGGATGGGGTCCTTCTCCATGGTGAGGACCTCGCCGGTCGGCAGGGTGTCGAGGCCGCCCAGGGTGAAGTAGGGATAGAGGACGCCGCTTCCCGGCGTGCAGTCGAGGGCTGCGTAGGGAGGCTCGATCGGTTTGAGCCAGGCCTCGCTCTTGTGGAAGAGCGGGTCTTCGCCCCGGGCCGCGTGCTTGTTGTAGAAGTCGATGGTGTGCTGGAGCATCTCGGCATCGAGCCCGATCTCCTCCGCGAGCTCCTCGATCGTCTCCCCCGTCCCTGCGATGCTCGCGTTCAGGAACTTCGGGTGATCGTAGTCGTCGTGGTTGACGATGATGTAGATGCCATGGCCGACCTGGCGAAGGGCGTGATAGGCCATGCGCGAGTGGTAGATGTCTTCGTTGATGAATCGCTGGGCCTGGGCGTTCACGAAGATTCCATACGTGAGGGAGCCGGGCGGATAGAAGGGGAGGGTGATGAAGCCTTCGTTCATGTTGATGATGGCCCCGCCCACTCCCTGGCCCATCAAGATGCCGGTCCCGGTGTCGCCCGGGTTTCCGATCGGAATGTTGCCGGCGAGAAGCTGCGGCGTGTACTTCTTCAGCATCTCCTGGTTCATCGCATAACCGCCGGCGCAGAGGATGACTCCCTTGCGCGCACGCACGTTGTGCTCGACTCCGTCCATCCTGACCACGAGGCCGTGTACCTCGTTGTCCTCATCCGCGATCAGGGTGAGGACACGTGCGTCGTACTCGACCCGGATGTTCCGCTTCTCGACGTTTTCGGTGATGAATCCCATGAACATGGGGCCGCCGTTGTCGCCCTCGACCTCGAGGTTGTGTCCGCGCGGGCAGGGTTTCGCGATATCGCGGAAGGGCCAGGCCTTCTCGTTTCCCGTAAAGAGGAGACAATCGTCCGTCACCGCCATGATGGCGCGTTCCTTGTACTCGCTCTGCTTGTACTTTGCCCCCATCTTCACGAGCCAGTCGTAGTGCTCGAGGCTGTTTTCGCAGTACATGCGGATCTTCGCCTCGTCGGCGAGATCGCCCTGGGCGGCCATCAGATAGTTG
This sequence comes from uncultured Myxococcales bacterium, assembly GCA_965371385.1. GTDB lineage: Bacteria > Myxococcota_A > UBA9160 > UBA9160 > UBA4427 > CBDUYG01. The sequence continues at coordinate 1,795 of CBDUYG010000407.1, forward strand.
AACATGTCCTCGGTCGAGTCGTCGTAGCCGCAGGCCTTCTGGATCGGTGTCCCGCCGCCGCCGCCCATGTAGACCTCGGCGCTCGACAGTGCCGTCGAGCCGCCGCTCGCGGAGGTGACCTCGAAGAGGCAGACCTCCGAGCCGGCATCGCTGGCCTCGATGGCCGCGCAGGCGCCGGCGCCACCGAATCCGACGATGGCTACGTCGGTCTCGAAATGCCACTGCTCGACGTCGCTCAGGCGGCGAGGGCGAGTGGGGGTCGTTCTGGGATGCTCGGCCATTGGAGGCTCTCCTCTACTCTTTGCGCTCTGGCGTCTTCTCTTCGCACTGTGGCGTCGCGGTCCGCCGGTCCGTGGCAGCGGGGTTGGCATTCCGATGGTTCGCGTTCATTCTCGCGGCATTCCTTGCCAATGGGGACTGGCGGATTGCCCGAGTCTACCCGCCCGCCGCCTCGTTGCTGGCACATCCGGCGGGAACGCGGAATGCCCTCTCCACCTGCTCCTCGATGTCGCGGGAGACCTCTTCCGGGTCGCTCTGCATGTCTCCTTCGAGCCAGTGGGCGAGTTCCACCTGTTGCATGGCGACCATCATACGAGCCATCAGCCCGGGGTCCCGATCGACGAAGAGCCCTTCGTCCATACAGCGTTGGCACGCCGCCCGCAGCATCTCGAGCGCTGCACGCCGAGCCTCTGTTCGCCCCAGGCTGCCGGCGGCGATCTCCTCGGCTCCCCAGGCGAAGCCGCCGTGCAGGCGCATCCTGAGGAAGTCCGGGTGCTCGAGAAAGTAGAGCGTGGTCGCTCGCAGGCCGGCGAGCATGGAGGCCACGGGATCTGCGATTCCCTGGGACGACTCCACGGCGCGCCGGTGCAGCTCCTCGTCGCCGGATTCATGGATGGCGTGATAGATCGCGGCCTTGCCGGGAAAGACCGAGTAGAGGGTCTGGAGGGAGATCCCCGATTCCTCTGCGACTTCGCCGATCCTGGCGTCGTCGTAGCCCTTGCGCGAGAAGACGCGCCCGGCGGCTTCGAGGACCAGCTGGCGGTAGAGGCCCTCCTTGGCTTCTCGGGCCTTTCGCTTCGCTCGCGTAGTCGCCACCTTTGGCTCTCCGGTCGTGTCTCCGGCTGAGGTCCTCGTGGCTCTGGAAAACTCGGCCGTGGGTGTTCGGCGATCGTCGGGTTCGAGAATCCTTCCTTCAAATCAGCGATTGCGATCCGCTGCACTCTTGCGAAAACAGAATCATGACTCTAAATTTATAGATCATAAATCTGCTGAACACAACGCTCGATCAATACGACCCGATCATCCCACCACCACCAACCCAGCCACACACCAACCAACGGGCTCGATCGCCAGAACCGCACACACGCCCGCATGGAGCGATCCGGCGGAAGGTCCGAAGCAGCCCGCCGATTACAAGGAGACGACCATGAAGTTCAACCTGACCCTGACCTTCAACCCCATCGAGCATTACATCGAGCTCGCCCAGGCTGCCGACGAGCTCGGCTGGCACTCGGTGAATGTGGGAGACGGGCTCTTCTTCTTCGACGAAGCCTCGGTCGATTACCCCTATTCCGAGAGCGGCGCACGCTACTGGAGCGCGAACACGCCCTTCCTCGATCCATTCAGCATCATCAGCGCAATGGGGCAGGCGACGACGAACGTGCGCTTCCTCATCAACGTGCTCAAGCTTCCGGTTCGCGCTCCCATGCTGGTCGCGAAGATGTGCGGCACCGCCGCGTACCTGACCCAGGATCGGCTCTCGTTGGGCGTCGGCCTGAGCCCCTGGCCCGAGGACTTCTCGATCTGCGGTACCGAGTGGAAGACGCGTGGGGCGCGCTGCGCCGAGAGCATCGAGATCATCCGCGAGGCGCTCAAAGGCGAGGAGTTCGAGCACCACGGGAAGTACTACGACCACCCCCGGCTCTCGATCAATCCCGTGCCCTCGAAGCCCATGCCGATCATCATCGGCGGCACCGTGGATGCGGTGTTGCGCCGGGCGGCCCGCCTCGCGGACGGCTTCGTCTCGCCCAACACCACCTCGGACAAGATCGAGGAGATGGTCGGCAAGATTCACGGCTATCGGAAGGAATACGGCACGGACGACAAGCCCTTCCAGATGATCTCGGTGGCGATCGACGCCTTCGACCTCGACGGCCACAAGAAGCTCGTGGACATGGGGATCGACGAGTGCTGCGACATGCCGTGGCTCTATTACGGTGGCCGATTCAACTCCCCCATCGGGGAGAAGATCGACGCCATGAA
>CBDUYG010000408.1:0-4049 GCA_965371385.1 uncultured Myxococcales bacterium
GGGGCCACCAACGCCGTCTTGATCGGGCCCTGGGCCTTCTTCTTGATTCCGCTCCTCATCCTCTCGGGAGCCTTCTCCCCGGCGAAGCTTCGAGAGGACGGGGGCTCCATCGCCATCGCCGCGTCGACCTGCATCATTCTCGCGCTCGCGATCGCCCTCACCGATCCCTTCATCGTCGGGGTCTGGACGGGGGCCACGGGGGCCTTCGGCGATGCCTACCTCGGATGGCTCGGCGTCGCCCGCTCGGAGTTGGCTGCGAACCTGGGCGTCATTTCGGGCGCGGAGTTTGTCGAGTTCGCCGGGAGTCGCCCCGTCCATGCAGGCGCCGGGGCGATCGCCGGTCTCTCCGCTGCCGCGACGGTCGACGCTCTGATGAATGGATTCGGCTACTCGGGTCGCCACTTTCCCTTCATGGCGGATCTATTCAGCGATTCCTCCCGCTGGGCCGTGCGAACGACGGTCGTCCTCCTCTCGCTCGGGGCCGGGGTCGCGCTCCATCTTCGCCGGCCGGCCTCCGGAGAGCCGCAGGACCCGCTTCCCTTCCGTCTCTGGCGCGGCGTCGTCCTGGGCGGCCTGGTGGGTGGTCTGGGAGGCATTGCGGCCTGGAGATTCACGCTGGGCCTCGCCGAGGGTCGGAGCCACGCCTTCGTCCTGCTGCGCGACTACACCCAATCGTCCGCCGGTCACGTAAGCCAGATCGCCATGGCGCTGATCCTGCTCGCGTCGATCGCTCTCTTCTTCAGCGCCATCCGGATCGGGTGGAGTCAACCGGGTCGCGGCTGGTTCATCTGGCTCTCCGGGTTGGTCCTCGTCGCGATGCCGTGGTGGCTCTACGGACTTCGTCCGGACGCCGACGAGATGGGGGGGTTCTGGACGAAGGTCGAGCATCACGACATCGAGAACCTGCGCCTGATCGAGGAGCACATCGAAGAGTGGGACATCGTCCTCGTGCCGGCCGAGCCCTGGAAGATCGGCCAGGAGAGGTGGATCATTCCCCAGGGAGGCACAGCGAGTGTTCTCCCTTTCATCCGAAAGCGAGTCGTATTCAACTCGCGTCTGGGGTGGGGATCCCAGCTGAGCTGGCGCGACCTCGCCCGCTTCTGCGAGGCCTCACCCGCAGGCCGGGTGGACTTGCTGCGCCGACAGGACGTGAGCTGGATCCTCCTCAAGGCCCGGGAGTCCGCGAGCGCGGAGTTCCATCGTCGCTACCGGCTCTGTGGGGCCAGCCTCGAGAGCCTGGGGGTGCGGCATCCCCCGGCCTTCAGCTACGGCGATCAATCGCTCTATCGCGTGGAACGCTCCGAGGGGCGCGCCGGGGCAAGGTGAGGCTCCGGAGTGCCGAAGCCCGCAGCGCCAGCAGGAGCGCGAGCAGCGCGGCGTAGATCAGGGGCTCGCGCAGGTCGGCTTTGACGAGCCAGATGAAGTGCAGCACCCCGACGATCGCACTGACGTAGACGAGCCGGTGCAGGGTGGTCCAGCGCCGGCGAAGGCGCCGGATCGAGAAGCGGTTCGAGGTCAGGGCGAGGGGGATCATCAGCACGAAGCTCGTGAAGCCGAGGGCGATGTAGGGCCGCTCGAGCAGATCCTCGCGGAGAAAACCGAAATCGAAATCGAGATCGAGCACGAGGTAGATCGCGAAGTGGAGGCAGCCATACGAGAAGGCGCAGAGCCCGAGGGTGCGGCGCTGGGGTGCGAGCCAGCTCGCTCTGGTGAACCGACGCGCGAGGCTGATGCAGAGCGTGAGGAGTAGCAAACGCAGGGTCCACTGCCCGGTTGCGTGGGTGATGGCTTCGACGGGATTGGCTCCGAGCTCGTCGGCCAGGAAGTCATGCAGGAGCACGAGGGCGGGGATCGCAGAGGCCACGTATACACTTGCTGTGATCCAGCGCTGCCTCGATTTTCGACCTGCCATCAGAAATTCCTGCGTAGATCCATCCCCGCATAGAGCGACGCGACTTCTTCAGCGTATCCGTTGAAGGGCAGAGTGGGGCGCTTGCGAAACTCTCCGATCCGCCGCTCGCGCTTCTGGCTCCAGCGAGGATGGGAAACCGCCGGGTTCACATTGGCGTAGAAGCCGTATTCGCCGGGAGCCGAGAGGTTCCAGCTGGTGTCCGGCCGGGTCTCCTGGAGCCGGATCTTCACGATCGACTTGATTCCCTTGAAGCCGTACTTCCACGGCACGACCAGGCGCAGGGGTGCGCCGTTCTGATTGGGCAGGACGTCGCCGTACATTCCCAGCGCCAGGATGCTGAGTGGGTGACGCGCCTCGGCGATCGTCAGCCCCTCGCGATAGGGCCAGTCGAGGACTGCGCGGCGCTGGCCGGGCATCTGCTCCGGGTCGTGAAGGGTTTCGAACGCGACATAGCGGGCCTTCGAGGTCGGTTTGAAGCGATCGAGGATGGAGCCGAGGGGAATTCCGAGCCAGGGGATCACCATCGACCACGCTTCGACGCAGCGCATCCGATAGATCCGCTCCTCGATCGTGTGGCCGCCGAGGAGGGTCTCGAGAGGAACGCGGCCGGGCTTCTCGACCTCGCCCTCGATCACGACCGACCAGGGCTCGGTCCTGAAGTTCCGGCTCTTGCGCGCCGGGTCTTCCTTGCCGGTGCCGAACTCGTAGAAGTTGTTGTAGCGGGTCGCGTCCTCGAGCGAAGTCAGGCTGTCGTCGGCCCGGAATCCCGCTCCCTCGGGTCGGGCGAACACGAGCTTCGACTCGCTCGCAGATGCTTCTCCCAGACCGGCCGCCGCTGCAGCCCCGGCCGCTCGAGCTCGATTCGCGTCCTTGGAGGTCGCGCCTGCCTCGTCGCTCGCGAAGCATCCGGGGATCAGGGCCCCAGCACCCGCGAAGGCTGCGCTCGCCTTCAAGAAATCCCGGCGCTTCAAGAATACGCCTTGCGGCGTGATCTCGTTCGTATCGATCCGCTGATGTGCCTTGATGAGCATGTCCACTTCCCCTTTCCCACCTCTCGTTGCCCGTCTCGTCGGGCGCCGGCTCGTGTGTGTCGTGGCAGTACGCCGGGTCGTGCGGCGGAGTTTCACCGGGGAAGCCGCCAGGCCCCTGGGGCGGCACGGCGCCGACACGATAGCGCCGCGCGGAAGCAGAGGCGGTCGGTCGCGAGTCGCTGATCGGGTCGGATGCGCCACCGGCCCCCCAGGGGCTCCTCGGCATCCCGCCCGGTCCTGACGTGCGAGCAGCGAGACCGCCCGGCTCGGATTCCCCCAATTCCGGAACGATAAAGCTCTCCGTGCCGGCAACACCCTCCAGACATCACCGCGTGAGGACGAATAAAAGTCCTGCATCGGAGCGCCCGGAGGAACCCCGTCAGGTCATGTCGAGAGCCACGAACTCGAGGTCGATTTTCTCACAGCAGCTGGATCGTGCCGTCTTCATCACGTACTTCCTGGGTGCCGTCATTCCGCTCCTGGCCTTTGGCCTGGCGGTGGAGCGCTTCGTGATTCCCGCGTTGGGCTCGGACAACTCCCTCGTCGCTGGGGCGATCGGGGTCTCGTGTGGGGTGATGATCCTCTCCCTGTCGTCCTTCTTCGCTCTGCGGCGCATCACGCTCCATGCCGTCGAGCGGATGAACTCGGACAATCGCCGCCTTCAGGAGATCCTGGAGGTTTCGGGCGAGCTCAGCTCGTCGCGACACGTCAGGGCCGTGGCCGAGACGGCGCTCGGCTGCGCTCGCTCCTTGACCGGATCGGCGGCTGCCTATCTCCTCATTCGTGGGGCCGCGGACAAGCCCCTGGTCCTTACGATGAGTTCCGGCCAGGGAGCCCAGGCCCTCTTCGATGCCCAGTCCAGCACTCTGATGCAGCTCTGCGAGAACAGTCTCCTCGAGGGTCGCCCGGTCTGGCTGAGCTCCGGCAGCGGTCGAAGCCAGGAGTCCGGTGATCCCGAAATACCCGAGTTGAGTGCAGCCGTCGCGTTGCCCATGGCGGCGGAGGGGACGGCGACCGGGACGCTGGTCGTCGTCGATACGACTCCCGGACGCGTCTTCGAGGAGGCGGCGCGAGGCGCGCTCACGACCCTGTCCTCCCTCACCTCG
>CBDUYG010000409.1:0-4045 GCA_965371385.1 uncultured Myxococcales bacterium
GTGACGCCCAGGCAGCTCCAGGGCAAGGAGCCGATCCAGTTCTTCGGACGCAAGCCCGAATACGATCTGGCCTATGAAGAGGTCGTGACCCCTCGGCAGGACGTGGCTGCGGCGCCCGCGGACGAGCAACTCTGGTAGAGAGGCAGAGCGCCTCGGAGCCCTGACCCGGATCTCGGGTGACTGCGTCCCCAATGGTGGCGCAGTCGCCCGGCGGTCCGTTTGCGCATGCCTCTCGACCTCAACGCGACCGGACCGATCCGGGGGGAAGAAGAGGCACGGAACGAGTAGGATTGGAGGGAAAGCGACAGTCCGCGCCCGGCGGCTGCGGGCGAAAAACGGAGCTCGACAGAGCGACTACGCCAGAGGGGCCAGAGGGGCGGAATGGGCGAAGACGGCGGAAGGGCAGGGACGCAATGAACGAGCTCGTGTCTCACGCTCCGCTCGCGTTCGCCGCGGGACTTCTCTCGGTCTTCTCACCCTGCGTGATGCCACTGATGCCTGCATACCTCTCCCTGGTGTCGGGCCTCTCCGTCGAGGAGATGCAGGACGGTGTGCACGACCGTCAGCTTCGCAGCCGGGTCATGCGCGCGTGCCTCGGATTCACCGCAGGCTTCTCCGTCGTCTTCGTCCTGATGGGAATCGGGGCGGTGGCGATCGGCCATACCCTGCGGACGTGGCAAGTCAACCTTTTCGGGCTCGAGCTGGGGATCGCCCAGATCGCGGGCGTGGCGATCATGCTGCTCGGGATCCACATGACCGGACTCGTGCCGATCGGGATCCTCTACCGCGATACCCGGATCCAGGTGAAGAGCGGAAATCGAGGAGTCGTGAGATCGTTCCTCGTCGGCATGGGCTTCGCGTTCGGCTGGTCGCCCTGCATTGGACCGATCCTGAGCGGAGTTCTGACCCTGGCGGGGAGTCGCGATACCGTGCTCCAGGGGACGATCCTCCTACTCATCTACTCCGCCGGACTTGCGATTCCCTTCCTGCTGGCCGGCTGGAGCATCGAGTACTTCTTCACGGCCTTCAGCCGTATCAAGAATCACTTTCGCAAGATCGAGCTGATCTCCGGAGCGATGCTCGTCTGCGTCGGGGCGCTCCTGGTGACGAACCAGCTGACGAGCTTCAATAGCCGCTTCGTGTTTCTCTCGGACTGGATCTACCGAGCCGAACAGATGCTGCAATGATGGAGACGACGACGTGAACGACCTCTCTGCACTCTCGCTTCCGGCTGCCCGGCGTCCGCCGCGTCATCGGATCGCTCGTGGCGCTGCGCTGGGAGCGCTCGCGATGGCACTGTCGCTCCTGGCGTGCGGCGGCGAAGGCTCCGAGTCGAAGGCAGATGTGGCGCCGGACTTCAGCCTCGCGCTCCTGGGAGGAGACGGGCAGGATGTGACACTCTCCGCGCTGCGCGGCAAGACGGTCGTTGTCGATTTCTGGGCGACCTGGTGCCCCCCCTGCGAGTTCCAGGTTCCCGAGCTCAACGCCTTCTTCGATGCGCACCGGGACGACCCGAGCGTGCAGGTCTTCGGAATCTCGATCGACACCGAGGGCGAGGAGGTCGTGGCCAGGTGGGTGGGGGAGAAGTCGGTCCGTTATCCGATCTTGATGGGGGACGACGGACTGGCCCGGCGCTTCGGCGCGATGGGGTTCCCCACCCTGATCGTGATCGCCCCCGACGGAAGCGTGGATTCGCGCCACGTTGGGCTGATCGAGCGCGACACCCTCGAAGCCGCCCTGGCGCGGAGCCGCGAGCGTACGTCCCTCTGATTTCAGGCCCGAGAGCCCCCGTCTACGCTCTTCCCATCGCCATCACGCTAAAGGCCGGGGGAAGATCGGACGATTCCCAGGAAGAGCGAAACTTCCCGGGAAATTCCACTGGCGAAATCAGACGACACAGCAATCGAGGTGCGCCAGAACTTCGAGAAGGTCTTTGCCGACGGCGATACGATCTTCGAGGAAGGCGATCGAGGCGATGTGCTCTACATCATCCAGGCGGGTGAGGTGGAGCTGACCCGGTCCGGCCTGACGGGACGCCACACGGTGGCGAATCTCGGGCCGGGGGAGTTCTTCGGCGAGATGTCGATCGTACTGGGCGAGCAGCGGACTGCCCGGGCGATGGCTCAGGGCGAGACCAGCCTGCTCGAGCTCGACGGCGAGACCCTCGAGGCCATGTGCATCGAGCGCCCCGAGATCGCGATCCGCATCATCAGCCGCCTCACGGCACGCCTGATCGACTCCGAGCGTCGCCTTGCCAGCCTTGGAATCGACGATCTGCTGCGCCCGATCGTGCGTGCACTGATCAAGCGGGCCGAGTCCCCAACACCCGGGGAGGGAGTCTGCATTCCGGGAACCCTGCGCGAGATCGCCCATGCAGCGGGCCTCAGCATGCTCGAGGCCCATCACGCTCTGCATCAACTGCTGGACCAGAAGCGGGTTCGCCTGGTGGACGACGTCCTGATCGCGCGCGACCTCGATTCCCTCTCGGCTTCCCTCGACGCGGCCGGCTGAGCCCACCCTCCCCAGATCGCGTCACGACTCGATCCAAAGCCTCGAATGTGGCGCGAGAGCGTCGATTGGCGCGCCCGCGCCTTCGCCGTGGCCCTGGGAACCCGTTGACCACACCGGAAGGGCTCTGATAGGGTCGTCCCGCGCCCTGAGATCCCGCGCGAAGGACGGCGCAGGCGAAGAGGCGGACTGGGGGGCCGCGCTTGCGGATCAGGCGAAATTCGCGCGTGAGGCGGGTCTCTGCTGAGAGACGCTCCTGCCGCGAGAGCTCGCGCAGGCTCGCATGGCGCGGGGCGCACGCTGTCCCCATCGCGCGCTGCGCCGGAAACATCCTGTTCGCGGCGGCCCTGCTGCTGCTCGGCGCGACCCCCGAGCCGGCTCGGGCTGTCCCAAGCGGGAAGGCCGGGCACGGGCCGGTCGAGGTCACGGCCGACTCGATGCGCTACCAGCACGAGCACGGGGTCTACGTGGCGACGGGCAACGTTCGCGTCGTGCGCGAGCGCCGCACCATCGACGCCGACTGGGTCGTCTTCAGCCGGGCGACCCAGCGGGGCATCGCGAGCGGTCACGTGCGCTACGTGGACGGCGATGAAGTCCTCGAGGCGGCCTTCCTGGAGTTCGATCTCGACACTCTCCAGGGGCTCGTCTACCAGGCCTCCCTCGACACCGGGCCGGGGGGCTTCGTGATGACCGTCGATCGGCTGATCAAGCTCGAGGACGGTCACTACAGCGTGAGGTCCGGAATATTCACGACCTGTCGCTGCGCTGAGGAGAAGCGCGTTCCTTGGAAGATCCGCGCCCGACGTGCCAACGTCGAGATCGGCGGCTATGTGACGGCTCGAAACACCACCCTCGAGATCCTCGGAGTGCCCGTCGTCTGGCTGCCCTGGATGATGTTTCCGATCAAGACCGAGCGGGACAGCGGAATCCTGCTGCCGGAGATCGGTGTCTCGGGCAGCAGCGGATTCGAGATCGGGCTTCCCCTCTACTGGGCTGCCCGGGAAGACCTGAACGTCATCTTCACGCCGACCTACCTGACGAAGCGCGGCTTCAAGCCGAGCCTCGAGCTCGAGTACGTGCTCGGGCGCAGATCGAGGGGGAGGATCTTCGGCACCTACATCGACGATCAGAAGCGCAAGAAGAATCAGATTCCCTCCAGCGATCCCGGCGCCCCCGAGAACGACAGCAACCGCTGGGCGGCGGTGCTCGAGCACGATCAATTCCTGCCGGGCGATTGGAGGGTCAAGGCCGACATCAAGGTGATCTCCGACAACTCCTATGTCGATGATTTTCAGGACCTCTGGATGTACCGCTACGACCGCTACCTGGAGTCCAAGATTTTCGCATTCAATCAGTTCGGCAAGGACGGCGCCCTGGGGGTCGTGGGATCGGTGGTGTATGCCGACGACCTCCAGTTCATCGACAGCAAGGATCGCGACAAGGAGGTGACTCAGCGCCTCCCACACCTCGAAGCGGAGCTGCTCTCGACCCGCAGCGAGTGGGCGAAGGGTCTCGTCTCACGCCTGGGGCTCGATTA
>CBDUYG010000410.1:0-4041 GCA_965371385.1 uncultured Myxococcales bacterium
GCCCCCACGATCCGATGCGCCGCGAACGCAAAGCCATAGGCGAGAACCAGCATGTAGCCGAAGGCGAAGGCGGGCCAGCGCCATGAGTTCGTCTCGCGAGCCATGACGGCGAGGGTCGAGGTGCACTGCAGGGCGAAGACGAAGAACACGAGCAGGGCCGCCACGGTGGGGGGCGTGTAGATGAGCTCACCGGTCTCCGGGTTGCGGTCCGCGCGAATCGACTCACGCAAAGAGGACTCCTCGTCGCTGGCTGCGTAGATCTGCGCCAGGGTCGCGACGATGACTTCGCGCGCAGCGAGGCTCGCAATCAGGCCGACCCCGATCTTCCAATCGAAACCGAGGGGTGCGATCGCGGGCTCCATCCACTTGCCGGTGCGGCCGGCCAGGCTTTGCTCGAGGGCGTAACTCGCGTGCGCCTCCTCGGGCAGGTCCGCGGGCGGCTCGACCTGGGGAAACGTCAGCAGCAGCCATAGGATGACGGAAGCTGCGAGGATGATGGTCCCCGCTCGTCGCAGGAAGGCGGAGGCGCTGCTCCACACCTGGGAGAGCCAGAGCTTGAGGGTGGGGAGCCGGTAGGAAGGCAGCTCCAGCACGAAGGGCAGCCCCTCGCCCCGGAGCATGGTGCGCTTGAGCACGGCGGCCACGATGAAGGCCATCAGGGGCCCGAGCAGATAGAGGCCGAAGAGCACGAGTCCCTGTAGGCCGATCGGGCCGAGCACGGGCTCTGCGGGAACGAACGCCGCGATCAGCAGGGTGTATACGGGCAGCCTCGCGGAGCAGGTCATGAGCGGTGAGATCAAGATCGTCACCAGTCGATCGCGCGGCGAGGGGATCGTCCGCGTCGCCATGATGCCCGGGACCGCGCACGCGTAGGAGGAGAGCAGGGCGACGAAGGAGCGACCCTCGAGACCGATCCGCCCCATCGCGCGATCGACCACGAAGGCGGCCCGAGCCATATAGCCCACGTCCTGCAGCAGATAGAGCAGGGAGAAGAGGAGCAGGATCTGGGGCAGGAAGATCACGACCGAGCCCACCCCGGCGATCAGCCCGTCGGCGACGAAATCCGCCATCAAACCTGCCGGAAGCAGCGAGCGTGCGAGGCCCGCGGCGCCGGTCACCCCGGCATCGATCGCGTCCATCAGCGGCGTCGCCCAGGCGAAGATCAGCTGGAAGAAGGTCACCATGACGGCCACGAAGAGGAGCAGGCCCCAGACCGGATGCAGCACGATGCGGTCGAGCCGCTCACTGATCTTGTGATGGTGCGGCCGTTCGTGAACGACCTGTTCGAAGATCGCGTCCGCCCATTCGGCTCGCGCGATCGGCTCCCGGGGCGGAGAGCTGACCGGGCGTGGCCAGTCCTGGGAGCCGTCGAGCAGCTCGCGCAGGCGGTCGAGCCCGATGCCGCGATGGCCCACCACGCCCACCACCGGAATTCCGAGCAGGCCCTCGAGCCGTGCGAGGTCGATCCGACCCCCCCGAGCTCGAAGCTCGTCCACCATGGTGAGAACCAGGCAGGTCGGCTGCCGGCGCCTCAGGACCTGCCCGATCAGGAGCAGGGAGCGCTCGAGCGAGCAGGCGTCGGCGACGACGACGAGGGCATCCGGAGCCGCCACGCCCTCCATCTCGCCGTCGAGTACGCGTGCCACCACCGCCTCGTCGGGGCTGATGGGATCGAGGGAGTAGGTGCCGGGCAGGTCGATCACGACCAGCTCCCGATCGCCCAGGCGGATTCGCCCCTCGCGCCGCTCGACCGTGACGCCGGGATAGTTCCCGACCTTGGCCGAGAGGCCAGTGAGAGCGTTGAAGAGGGTGGTCTTGCCGGCGTTGGGGCTGCCGATCAGTCCCAACCGCATTCCTGCCTCGGCAGTGCTCATTTCGCGCTGCGCACCCTCACCCGGGCCGCATCCCCCTTGCGCAGGCAAAGGCGGTAGCCCCTCAGCTCGTAGATGCTGGGGTCGCCGAGCGGCGCCCGGCGCAGAACCTTGACGGGAGTCTCGGGCAGCAGGCCCAGGTCCAGCAGCCGGCGGCTGATGGGCCCCGTGTCCTCGACCTCGACCACCACGGCCTCGCTTCCCGGCTCGAGCTCGTTCAGGGCGAGAATCTCGCCTGGGGCAGAGCTAATATTGAAATCCATTTTCATTATCCGGAGCCTAGCAGGCCAGCCGTGGGGTTGCACTCGACCTGGGGCCTTCGGCCTACCACCCTGGAACTTCAACCCCGCACCCCGCACCCCGCGCCCCGAAATATCTCCCGAGGCCCACGCGGCCGAGAAACCGGTGCGCGGTTGGGTCTGCGTTCTGCCGCTCGCTCGTCAGACGCCGGGCTCGGCCTGGGCCCCGCGCAACACCCGGCCGGGGAGTGCGCCGGTGGGCTTGCCGTCCTCGTACGTCACCTGGCCTGCGCAGATCGTGTAGTCGTAGCCCTCGATCTGCTGGATCAGCCGCGGGGCGTCCATCGGGAGGTCGTGGACCATCTCCGGCGAGTGGATGCGCAGGTTCTCGAGGTCGATCACGTTGACGTCGGCCTTCATGCCGACGGCCAGGATCCCGCGATCGCGGAGCTCGTAGAGCTCCGCCGTACTCCGCGTCTGGGCACGCACGATCTCTTCCAGGCCGAGCCGCTCTCCGCGTTTGCGATCCCTCACCCAGTACGTCAGGAGATAGGTCGGCATGCTGGCGTCGGCGATGATCCCGCAGTGGGCCCCGCCATCCGAGAGCCCGAAGACCGAGAGGGGATGCACCATCATCTCCCGCAGAGCCTCGAAGTTGCCATCGCTGTACCCGAGGAAGGGCATGTAGAGGAGCGCCTTGCCCTCGTCCTCGAGCAGCATGTCGTAGGCGACCTCGTGCGGCGGCCTTCCCTCACGCTCGGCGACCGCCGCGACGCTCGTGTCCGCCGTCGGCTCGTAGTCGAGTTCGTCGCCGAGCGGGAAGAGCTTGTGGAAGGCGCCCATGACGAAGCTCATGACCGGGTTCCCGATATCGGGCGGGTTGTCGAGGATCGCAGCGCGCACTGCCGGCTCGCGCATCTTCTCGACCCGCTCGGCCAGGGGCAGATCGCGAATCGCCTGGTATCCCGCGTGCGCGACGAAGGGATGCAAAGAGCTCTGGAATCCCATCAGAATACCAGCTGGGCGCTGGGCAACCTGGGGGACGACCCGGCCGCCTCCCGCCGCTGACTCTTCGCAGGCCTCGAGGAGCCGAGACCACTGGTTCGGATTCATGTCGTTCTGCAGGCAGGCAAAGGTCACGGGGCGGCCGGTCGACTTGGAGAGCCGGTCCATCCACGAGATCTCGGACTTTTCGTCGTTGATGTCACTCGCGAGCTCGAAGACACCGCTGCCGACCTCGCCCAGGACCTTGCCGATCCCGAGCAGCTCATCTTCGCTCGCGAAGGTGCCGGGAACGGGCTCGCCATCCTTGGCACGGTGGAGCAGGGTGCGCGAGGTGGAGAAGCCCATCGCTCCCGCTTCGAGCGCCTCCCTCACGATCGCGGCCATCGCCTCGATATCCTCCGGCGTCGCTTTCTCGTTCTTCGCCCCGCGGTCCTCCATTACATAGGCTCGCACCGCGCCGTGGGGAACCAGTGCACCCACATCCACAGAGCGGGGAAAGCGCTCGAGGGCGTCGAGATACTCGGGGAAGCTCTCCCAATCCCAGCTCATGCCTTCGGAGAGTGCGCTACCGGGGATGTCCTCGACACCCTCCATCAGCTGGATCAGCCACTCGTGTCGATGGGGCTTTGCCGGTGCGAAGCCGACGCCGCAGTTGCCCATGACGACGGTGGTCACACCGTTCCATCCCGATGGAGTGAGATGGGGGTCCCAGGTTGCCTGACCGTCGTAGTGGGTGTGGATGTCGACCCAACCGGGAGTGACGAGCTTGCCGCCCGCGTCGATCTCACGTTGTCCCGGGCCGACGTCCGAGCCGATCGCTGTGATACGGTCGCCGTCGATGGCGAGGTCCGCTTCGAAGCGGGGACGACCGCTCCCGTCGACGATCGTTCCGTTTCGAATCACGAGATCATGCATGCGGGTCTCCT
>CBDUYG010000411.1:0-4041 GCA_965371385.1 uncultured Myxococcales bacterium
GCGAACACGGTCCGGTAGAAAACTCGGGCCATCGTATCGATGGCGACGTCATCGGGCAGCGAGGGCCGGTCGGTCTCGCCGCCTTCGATCAGCCAGACGTAGCAGAAGTAGTCCATCATCGAACCCAGAGCGGAGGCGGTGGCTTCCGGATTCGGATTCTGCGCGATGCCGGCTTGTGCCACGGCCCGGATCCCCGCAGCGATGTGCTGGCGTGCATCGGAGCGGATATCCCTCCAGCGTCGGGCGAATCGCTCGTCCAGCATCGACGCCTGGAAGATGGCCGCCAGCTCCGCGGAGTGGCTTTGGCAGCTGCTCCAGTAGACCGCGCACAGCTCCAGGATCACGTTGTAGGGCTCGGGGCTCGTCAAGTCGAGCTCGGTCAGACGCTCGTTGATCTCGGCCGTGAAGTCGTCTGCGAGCTGCTCCAGTACCGCTTCCTTGTTCGGGAAGTAGGTATAGAAGGAGCCCAGGGCCTTTCCGGCCTCCCGGCTGATGTCGGCGATCTTCGTATTGGCGTAGCCCTTGGTCTGGAACAGCTTTCGAGCGGCTTCAAGCAGGGCAGCCCGGCTCCGGACACCGCGTGCCGTCAGCAGCGTTCCGTTGGCCGGCAGTGCCTTCGAGCTCGAGTCACCGCCACTCATCGGCCCTGGCGTCCGAACCGGCCCTCAGACCAGTTCACCGATGGACTCCTCCTTGCGTGTCTCCTCCGCAATCTCGGAGGCCGGCAAGCGCAGCAGCGCGAGAGCCTCCTCTTCGGTCTGCGTGAACTCCTCGGCTTCGGTCGTGACGCAGAACTCGACCATGATCCCGTTGGGGTCGAGGGTATAGATGGAGGTGCACCAGCCGTGGTCGATCCGCATGATGTGCTCGATTCCGCGCTCGTGCATCTGCTTGGTCATGGTCTCGAGCTCTTCGAGCGTATCGAGCCGGAAGGCGATGTGATTGGCCCAGGGTGGAAGGCCGAGCCCCGTCGAAATCTCGGTCTTGAATTCCGCGTCCTCTCCCACGCCCTGCAACTCGAAAAAGGCGATGGCCTCACCGGCACCCATCCCGAAGAAGAAGTGCCTGAAGTAGCCATCTCCCTGACGATGGTTCTCGGTCCGAAGAAGCTGCATACCGAGCTTCTTGCTGTAGAACTCGTAGGTCGCTTCCACGTCTCGCGTTGTATACGCGACGTGATGAACGCTCTTCGACTCGACGATCTGAGGATTCGACATGATCCGACCTACCTCTCCGGTTGTGATCTGCTGGGTGATCTGCGTGCGATTCTGGGTTTCGGCCGGGCCAAGCTTTACATGAATCGATGTTCAATGTAAAGTGATTTCTTGTTCAACTCCACCTTGAAGCCCAGATGAAGCGTGAGGACGAAATTGACCGAACCTCCCGAGCTCGAGCACCTCTTCTCCTACACGGCCGACATCGAAGAGCCGCAGCAAGGCGTCGGGGCCGGTCCCTTCGGGCATCGCATGATCGCTCGTGTCATGGGAGGCCGAGTCGAGGGGCCGCGTGTGAACGGCGAGGTTCTGCCCGGTGGCGGCGACTGGGCGCTCATCGATGACGAGAACACGCTGCGCCTCGACGCGCGAATCACTCTCCGGACCGATGACGGCGCGCTCATCTTCGGGTGCTATCGCGGTGTGATCACACCGATCGATCCCGCGACGGTGATCAAGGTCATCTCGGGCGAGGCCCAGCCCGGGGAATTCTACTATCGCACTACACCCAGCTTCGAAACGGGCGACGGACGTTACGCCTGGCTCAACACCATGGTGTGCGTCGGCGTTGGGAATCTCAGCAGGTCCGGGGTTTCCTACGATGTCTTCGGTGTTCTCTGAGGCCGTGCGTGTTCTGCACATCATCGGCAGTCCCAAGGGAGAAGATTCGACCTCCACGCGGATTGCACGAGCATTCCTGAGCGCATACCGGGAGACGAATCCGGATCACGAAATCAAGACCCTCGACGTGTGGGCCGCCGACCTGCCGCGATTCGGCCGCGAGCTCGCCGTCGCCAAGCTGGCGCCGCTCGTGGGCGAGCGACGGACTCCGGGGCAGGAGGCTGAATGGCAGGCGATCGCGGAGGTGGTTTCGGAGTTCGCGCGGCATGACAAGATCGTGATCTCCACTCCGATGTGGAATTTCGGATTGCCCTACAAGCTGAAGCATTATATCGACCTGCTGGTTCAGCCGGGACTCAGCTTCGGATTGAACGACGCATTGGAGCACGTGGGCCTGCTCGAAGATCGCCCGGTGCAGCTCGTGCTCACTCGCTCGAGCCCGCTGCCGGAAGGCAGCCCGGAGGATTTCCAGCTGCCCTACCTGAAGCACGTGTTGGGCTTCATCGGGCTGGGCGACGTACGAGCCCTGGTCGTCGAAGGCACGACGCTGCCCCAGGCGGCCCGAGAGCAGCTCGTTGAGCAGCAGTGCGTGAAGGCGCGTGCCGCGGCTGCCGGTTTCTGATCCACGGGATCAGCTGGATGATGGAGATCCTCGATTGATCGAGCAGCTATTCGAAATCTCGAACCCGTTCTTCCGCGAGATCCTCGGCGGATCCCTCGCGAGCCATTACGGACTGATCAAGTTCATTCATCTGAGCGCGGTCATGGTGTGGACGTCATCGGCACTCGGTGGCTTCTACTACGTCCTGGTTGCGAGCTGGGAGTACCGTCACAATCGCGATGACGAGGAGCTTGCCCGTCGCTACGAGTGGACGCGCTGGCACTTCAACTTCGTTGTGATCGCGGAACACGTCGCCTTTCTGGTCCTCCTGCCGACAGGCCTCATGCTGGCGGCCATGTTCAATTGGAATCAGGAGCTGCCCTGGCTCTATCTCAAGGTCTGGGTGGTATTCTATGTTTTCATCCCCATGGAGCTGATGGATATGGCCCTGTCGCACTTCTTCGTGCCTCGGGCCATGCTGCAGCGGCAGAGTCATCCGGCGCGTTATCGCCGGGTGATGAAATTTCATGATCGCTTTCTCTTCGTATCGAGCCTGATCGTAGCGATAACGATTCCCTGGGTGGTCTATCTGGCCACCGCCAAACCCGGATGAAGCGCGTCGTGTGACGGCACTGGGGTAGCACTGCCACAATGCGAGCCGGACTCTCTGGCTCCAGAACCGAACGAGACCTCAACGAGAAAAGGAGCCCATCATGCCCGGCCCCCTGGACGGAATCAAAGTCGTGGACTGCTCTGCCTATATCACGGGACCCTTTGCTGCCATGGTCCTCGGGGATCAGGGCGCGGATGTCGTGAAGGTCGAGCCCCTCGGGATCGGTGACATCGTGCGCCACCTGGGCACGTCCCGCGGAGGAATCTCGGCGCTCTTCGCGGGATGCAATCGCAGCAAGCGTTCACTGGCGTTGAACCTGCGCGAAGAGCGCGGGGTCGAGGTGCTGCGCAGGCTGGTCGCTGATGCCGATGTCTTCATCCAGAATTTTCGTCCCGGTGTGGCGGAGCGGCTCGGGATCGGCGAGGCCGCGCTCCGGAGCGTGTGTCCCGACCTGATCTACGTTTCGATCAGCGCCTTCGGGCGCAAGGGACCGTGGTCGGGTAAGCCCGCGTTCGACCACGTGCTCCAGGCCGCGTCCGGATTCGCGGTGGTACAGGCGGATCGGGAGACGAATGAGCCACGCTTCGTGCAGAACGCCATCGTGGACAAGCTGACGGCGCTGACCGCCGCCCAGGCCATCACGGCGGCACTGCTCCACCGCGAGCGCAAGGGCGAGGGCCAGCACGTGGAGGTCTCCATGCTCGACGCAGCGCTCCACTTCCTGTGGCCCGACGGCATGGACCGAAACGCCCTGCTGGGGGATGACGTGACGCTGCGTCCCCCGATCTCTGATGCGTACCGCATGACCGGGATGCGGGACGGCCATGTTGCGGTCGCCGCGATTACCCAGGAACAGGTGCATGGCGTCATGCGCGCGGTGGGACGACCCGAGTTCATCGAAGACGAGCGCTTCTCCACCGTCAACGCGCTGCTCGCCCACCTCGACGAGTTCCAACAGGAGACGGCAGCGGCCGGAGCCGAGATGAGCGTCG
>CBDUYG010000412.1:0-4040 GCA_965371385.1 uncultured Myxococcales bacterium
CCGCGCTCGTGATCTTGACGAAGGTTCCGTTGCGGGCTCCCCGATCGTAGACCCGCAGCGTTCCGTTCTCGACCAGGAATTGAGCATGACGACGAGAGAGCAGCGGATCGTTGGCCGAGAGGCTGACCTCGGAGCCCCGCCCCACGAAGAGCCCCTCGCCTGGGATCGGGTAGGTCTCCCTCGCTCGCCCGTCTTCTCCGTAGTGAATCAGGCTCCAGTGGTCGGCATCCTGGACGGCGACGAGGATCTGCGCGCCGATCCAGATCTGATCCTCGTTCTCCAGCTCCATCCCTTCACTCGAGCCCACTCGCAGCCACACGCCGGAGCCTGCTCCGGTGTCGGCAATGAAGAGCTCGCCGGACTCTTCCACCAGGCTGGCATGATGAACGGCGAGGTGGGGGTCGTCGGGGATCGCGACATCGGCGCCCTCTCGTCCGATTTCGAAGAGCTCCGAATGAATCGCGAAGCTTCGAGCAATGGAACCGTCGGGATGTAGGAGGCGAAGGGTCCAGCTGGGCCTGTCTGCGCCAGCTTCGGCGGGTGACTCGCGGGAGCGGGGAGAGGCGCCGGTGTCGATCTCGCCGGATGAGGGAACGCCCCTGGATTCGGCGATGGCTTCGACGGCCCGGATGGCCTCATGGATGCAGAGCTCCGGCTCCCTCCCTCGCAGAAGCTCTTGCGCATTCGCCACGTCGTTGAAGCTCTCGCAGCGCAGATACGCTTCTCCGAGAGCATCGCCCGCCAGATAGACTCCTCCTTGCGACGAGCACCCGGAACCATCGACCATCAGGAGATCACCCGCTGGGGCTGCGGCGCGCCGAAGCGAGTCGATGAGGGGGCGAGCGCCGACGCTCGGCTCGTCCTTTTCGAGAGAAGCCCGGTCGATGAAGTCGAGCACGCAATCGCGTTCGAACTCGTAGAGGACGACCTCGTCCGGTCGCCCCGCGATCTCTTTGCGGCCCTGGCGAACACCGAAGCGCTCTTCGCCGCGCGGGCCGGCGATCGGTCCCAGGATCTCGCAATCCGGGAGTCGGTGGATGTTTTGATTTCGGATCCAGGCCTGGAGGAAGGCGTCGCCGAGTCCTTCGGGCGAGGTCTCGCTGTCTTCCTCGTCCGGGCCGCGTCCCGACGCCCAGTAGACGCCGGCGTCGTCGTTGGCCCGGCTCTTCCAATTCGAGATGCGGATGACGGCGGCGACGGCTTCTGATCCCTCGCCGATCACGAGGGCAGAGCGGCCGAGGGCGGATTCGAGATCGGCTTCGAATTCGCGTTCGAGATCGCTTTCGGGGCCGCCCGCCCGCTGTCTTGATTCGGGCGTGCCGATGGATTGGTCGCAAGCGCGTCCCGTCGCGATCAGAACCGCTCGGGCAAGAATGCGCCCCTCTTCTGCGTCCCGCCGCTCCTGCCCCCAGACCCAGCAGGCATGACCATCTTCGTGCGCCTCGAGCCGGGTGGCCTCGAAGTGATTCCACGCTTGGGAAGGGCCGCTGAGGAGAAGTTGCCTCCAGGACTCGATTCCCTCTGCGGAGCGGATCGATCGAATGGCCCGCTCCGCCACATGGCGTCCGGCCGGGCTCTTCGACGGATCGAGCCCGGTTGGCGCGCCGCCGACGGGCACCGATTCGTCGGCCTGCGCGCTCGGCGTAAATCCATGGAGCCAGTCGCGGGACTCGACGACGAGGGTTCGCAGCCCCAGCTCCGAGGCGAGGATCGCGGCCGTCGTCCCTGCGACACCGCCACCGACGATGCAGAGATCGAAGACACCCTGCGAGAGCGAGCCGTGCTCGGCATCGAGTGGCGCCATCGTCAACGTCATCATCCGGCCTCCGATCGAGCTCCCGACCGCAGGGTATCAGCCGCACGCGAAAGATCCCACGGGCTGCGTGCCGAGCCGGCAGTGGGCTTCGATTCGGACTCGACCGTGGTGAGAGCGCCGGATTACTTCAGCTCTTCGAGCTGTCGCAGGCGCCAGGGCACGGAAGAAGCCGGGCGAGAGCCTCCGGGCTGGGAAGCTCGACCCAGACTTCGTCTTCTCGCACCTCGACCGGGAAGGTCTGGACACTGAGATCGGGGTCGCTGAGGCCAGCGCCGGTCTCGAGGGAGAAGGTCTTCTTGTGCTGGGGACAGGCGACCTTGGGCTCTCCGCCGGCGTCGCCGGTGAGACCCCGGGCGAGCACCATGTCGCGTTTGTGGGGACAGACGTTCTGGATCGCGTACCACATGTCGCTGCTTGCGAAGTGGAAGATCGCGATCTGGCTGTTGCCGTACTTGACCGCGACGCCGCCGTCCTTCGGGAATTTGGAAACGGATGCCATGCGGACCCAGCTCGTCCGGGCATCACCCTGAGGCTCCGTCGTCGCAGCCACCTCGCCGGGCCAGTCGACGGGACGCTTCTGCTCCCGCTCCTCGACGAAGGCGAGGGTTTCGTCCGAGCTCGAATCATTGGCATAGTGGCGGAACGCGGCGCGCCGCCCCTCGTCGTGCACGACCTCGGTCCACTCGCACTGGTAGGTCGCGACGAGGTGGGCCATGTCCTTTTCGAGCTGCTCGGCGATTCCCAGGCAGTCGCCGATCACGACGCTCTTCAGATACTCGACGCCACCCTCCAGGTTCTCGAGCCAGCGCGCGGTTCGCTGCAGCCGATCGGCCGTGTGGATGTAGTACATGAAGAAGCGATCGATGTAGCGAATGGCCGTCTCTTCATCGACGCCGGTCGCGAGCAGCTCGGCGTGTCTCGGGTTCGAGCCGCCGTTGCCGCCGACGTAGATGTTCCAGCCTTCCTCGGTGGCGATCAGCCCGACGTCCTTGCTCTGGGCTTCGGCGCACTCTCGAATGCAGCCCGATACCGCCATCTTGACCTTGTGGGGCGACCGGATGCCGCGGTATCGCTCTTCGATCCGGATCGCGAAGCGGGTCGAGTCCTGGACACCGAAGCGGCACCAGGTGGATCCCACGCAGCTCTTCACCGTGCGCAGGGCCTTGCCGTAGGCGTGGCCGCTCTCGAAGCCGGCGTCGATCAGCTCCTCCCAGATTTCGGGCAGCTGATCGACTCGGGCGCCGAGTAGATCGATCCGCTGGCCGCCGGTGATCTTGCAGTAGAGGCCGTACTTCTTCGCGACCTTGCCGAGGATGATCAGCTTGTCGGGGGTGATCTCGCCGCCGGGAATCCGCGGGATGACGGAGTAGGTTCCGCCGCGCTGGATGTTGGCGAGGAAGCGATCGTTGGTGTCCTGGATCGTCGCCTGCTCGAGGATCGGCTCGTTCCAGACGCCCGCGAAGATCGAGGCCGCCGCCGGCTTGCAGACCTCGCAGCCCGCTCCCCGGCCCACGTCGAGGAGCAGCTCTTCGAAGCCGTGAATGCGACGGATCCGTACGATCTCGAGGAGTTGGGCGCGAGTGAAGGGAAAGTGTTCACAGATTCCGCGATCGACCGAGCGCCCGCTGCTTTCGAGCTCGGTCTTCAGGATCGCCTCGACGACCGGCAGGCAGCCCCCGCAGCCGGTTCCCGCTCGCGTGCAGCTCTTGATTTCGGCGACGGTCGAGAGATCCTGGTCTCGAATCGCCTGGCAGACCTGCGCCTTCGTCACGTTGTTGCAGGAGCAGACCTGGGCGTCGTCGGGGAGGGCCTCCGCGCCGCCGCTAGCGCTGCCCCCCTTGAAGAGGAGCTCCGAGGCCGGCTCGGGCACCTCGCTCCCGTCTCGCGTCTTCGCCACCAGGGCCGTGTAGGGATCGGCGTCCCCCACGAGCATTCCGCCGATCAGTCGCTTGCCGTCCTCGCTGAGGACCAGCTTCTGGTAGATGCCGGTGAGACGATCCTCGAAGGCCACCGTGCGGGTTCCCTCGTGATCGGCTCCCTCGGCGCCACTGCCGCCCTTGATTGCGTCCGCAAAGGGGTCCCCGAAGCTCGCGACGTCGATCCCCATCAGCTTGAGCTTGCAGGAGAGGTCGCTTCCCGTGAACGCGGCCACCTCGTCCATCAGCTGCATGGCGACGCAGTCGGCCATCGTGTAACCGGGAGCTACCAGCCCATAGATCATTCC
>CBDUYG010000413.1:0-4030 GCA_965371385.1 uncultured Myxococcales bacterium
CCAAGATCGAGTCGGGCAAGATGGAGGCTCTGGCGGAGGATTTCGAGATCGAGACGCTGCTCGATGAAGCGAGTGCCACCGCCCAGCCCTTGATGGGCAAGAACGACAACCAGCTGCGAATCGAGCGCGCCGGCGAGCTCGGGACCGTGCACCAGGATCTGACCAAGCTGCGCCAGTCACTGCTGAACCTGCTCTCGAACGCGGCCAAGTTCACGCACGAGGGCATCGTGACCCTGAAGGCCGAACGCGGTATCCACGAGGGAATCGACTGGATCACCTTCTCGGTGCGGGACAGCGGCATCGGCATCGCCGCGGACAAGATCGAGCGCGTCTTCGAGGAGTTCGGCCAGGCGGAGGAGACGACCAGCCGTGATTACGGCGGGACGGGCCTGGGCCTGCCGATCTCCCGTCGCTTCTGCCAGATGCTCGGCGGCGATCTCACGGTGGAGAGCGGGCGGGGCCTGGGCTCGACCTTCACGATCCGTGTGCCGGCAGTGCTTCCGGGCAGGGTCGCCGAGGCCCGGGCGCCCGCCCCGCAAGAAGAGCCCGCGAAGAGTCCGGCGGAGCTCGCAGAGATTCGCGACACCGGCGCGGGGCGCACGGTGCTGGTCATTGATGACGACCCCGAGGCACGCGAGATCATCGAGCGTCTGCTCGGCTCGGACGACTTCCTGGTGGTGACGGCCGGCACGGGCGAAGAGGGCCTGCGCCTCGCCCACGCCCTCCAGCCGGCGGTGATCACGCTCGACGTGATGATGCCGGATATGGACGGCTGGGCGGTGCTGCGTGCCCTGAAGGCCGACCCGGTGTTGCGCGACGTTCCCGTGGTGATGCTGACGATGCTCGACGACAAGAGCAAGGGCTACTCGCTGGGGGCGACCGACTATCTCGTCAAGCCGGTCGATCGGGAGCAGCTCCGAAGTGTGTTGTCCCGATACTACGCGCCCGAGGTACCCTGCACGGCGCTCCTGATCGACGACGATGCTGCCGTGCGAGAGACGGTGTCACACACATTGACTGCGAACGGCTGGGAGGTGGTGGAAGCCGAGAACGGGCGCGCGGCCCTCGAGCAGATGGCCACATGCCGGCCGACACTCATCCTGCTCGATCTGATGATGCCCGTCATGGACGGCTTCGAATTCCTGGTGGAGCTGCACGCCAGCTCCGACTGGCGCGACATCCCCGTCGTCGTGCTCACCGCTCTCGACTTGACCGCCGAAGACCGGCGCCTCCTGAGCGGCCGAGTCGAGCAGATCTTCGAGAAGGATGCGTGGTCACACGAGCAGCTCGTCGGCCTGATACACAAGCTGGCGACGCGAGACGAGGCGACGATCTAATCCGGCCGCCGCTCCGGAACCGATCTCAGCCACTCATCGATAGAGCAGCAGGATCCACGGTGTCCCCACGCCGAGCCAGATCGCCAGGTTGGCGACCGTGACGATGGCACCCACCCGATACGCCTCACGCTGGGTCACGTAGTCGCTCCCCACGAAGATGACGTTCGCGCTCGATCCCTGGGGAGTGATCGCGCTGAAGAAGTTGTTGGCGAAGAGGAGCATCAGCGTCATCAGCGGTGCCGGTACACCGGCGCGGATTCCGACTCCGGCGAATACGGCGAAGAGCGCGAAGAGCTGGGCCGATTGGCTGACGAAGAGGTAGTGGATCAAGGTGTAGAGGGTGATGAGCAGGACGTACACGAAGGGCCAGCTCAGCCCCTCGAGTTGGCCGGCGAGAGCGTCGCCGACGGTCCCCATGAAGCCCAGCTCGTTGAGGGAGCTGCTCAGGGCATAGAGAACGGAGAACCAGATCAGGATGCCGAGGGCCTCGCCTTCGGATTTGTAGTCGTCCACGCGATAGACGCCGGTCAGCATCAATACGGCCAGGCCGAGAAAGGCGATGCCCGTCGGGTCCAGGCCGAGGGTCCCGCCGAGCGCCCAGCCGCCGACCATGAGCGCGAAGGTGATGCCCGTGATCCACTCGGCTCCGCTGGCCGGACCCATTCGCTCGAGCTCGGCAACGGCGGCGGCCGGCGCCTCCGGCGTTGCGCGCAGATCAGGCGGGTAGACGCGATAGATCAGCGCCGGGAGAACGGCGAAGGCGCACAATCCCGGCAGTGATGCGGCGAGGAACCATCCGCCGAACCCGATCTCGACACCGAAGTCGCGGGCCAGCCTCACCCCGGCGGGGTTGGCCGCCATCGCGGTCATCCAGAGCGCCGACGATACGCTCATCGAGGCCACTCCGATCATCATCAGATAGCTGCCGAGCCGCCGCCGGCTCTCGTCGTGGGGCCGGGAGCCCGCGTCGACCGAGAGAGACTGCACGATCGGAAAGAGCACCGCGCTGCGTGCGGTGTTGCTCGGGAACGCCGGGGCGATCAGCGCGTCGGCGGCGAAGATGCAGTACCCGAGGCGAAGCGTCGATTGACCGAAGCGTGAGACGAGCAGGAAGCCGATGCGTTTGCCGAGCCCCGAGTTGACGACGCCGCGCGCCACCATGAAGGCCACGATGATGAGCAGGATGAATCCCTCGGAGAAGCCCTTGTAGGCATCCTCCGGAGCGAGTGTTCCCGTGAGCACGGATGCGGCGACCGCGATTACGGCGGCCAGCAGGATCGGCAGCGCATCGCTCACGACCGAGAAGATGGCCGCGATGAAGATCGCGAAGAGGTGCCAGGCGGGCTCGTTGATGCCGGCCGGCGGGGGAATGAGCCAGATCGCCACCCCGAGGCCCAACGTCAGCAGCCATCTCGCCCAGGGCGGGGAAGGCGCTCGTGTCGTCGTCAAGCTCGGCGTTCCGAGGATGGCCGCTCGTCTCCGGCCGGAAGCGCTTCTCCCGTCTCTCGAGGTAGTGCGGCAGGTTCGATGGCCGACCTCATTACCGAAGGGTCGAGGACCGCGGGTGATCCTGCAATAGCATCGCACTCTGCGCGGTGCAGCCTGGTTTGGATCGGGTACGCGCGAGTTCCGGGGGCTCTCTTGGAGGGCGTCTCAGCTCGCCGGAGAGCAGTCGATCAATTGACTCATCATGATGAGTCAGATAGACTCACCGTCGATGTCAAAGCGCATGCAAGTCCTATTCGACGAAGCGGAGTACCGGCTCATCCGGCGCATCGCCCGGCGGCGCGGGATGACTCTCGCTGAGTGGGTGCGTCAGGCGCTGCGTGCGGCCTGCCGCGAAGAGCGCCTGGACGATCCGGACAAGAAATTGGCGGTCGTCCGCGAAGCGGCGAGCCACGGGTACCCCACCGCCGACATTGGACAGATGCTGGAAGAGGTCGCATCCGGGTACGGGACAGTGGACTCCGAGTGATCTTCGTCGACTCGAATATCCCGATGTACCTGGTCGGAGCGCCGCATCCCCACAAGGCCGACGCACAGCGACTCCTCCATCGTTGCATTGCGCAGCGCGAGCGCCTCGTGACCGATGCCGAGGTACTCCAGGAAATCCTTCACCGCTATGTCGCGATCCGGCGGCGGGACGCGATTCAGCCCGCCTTTGATGCCCTTCTGGGCGTCGTCGACGAGGTCTTCCCGATCACCGAAAGGGATGCGCTGCGTGCGCGCAACATCGTGCTGGGCTCACCCCGCATCTCCGCGCGTGACGCGATCCACCTGGCTGTGATGGAGCACAGGAGAGCAGATCGCATTCTCTCTTTCGATCGAGGACTGGATAGCTTCCCGGGGATCACGCGTCTGAGCTGAGATGGCCGGATCATCGGATGTGCCCACCGGCTCGGGAGCATTTGATGTTCTTCCCTGGCGCCATGCCCTGGCGCGCGGGTGTTGGATGACCCTGTCCCGAGTCCGATCGATCCTCATGGGTACCGGGGCAATGGTCGGTGCGAGATCCGAGCATTCTTCGAGAGGGCGTCGCAGCCCGCCGGAGAGCGATACTTCTCAGGCTCTCGCCGCAGCCCCGTTTCCGCTTCGCGCTGCCAATCGGCGCCGAGGGCGAGATGCCGGTGGCGGGAGTGCCTCAACCGGCAGGTGCCCGTTCCAGCTCTCGAGCAGAGCGCGCTCCGCCTCGA
>CBDUYG010000414.1:0-4028 GCA_965371385.1 uncultured Myxococcales bacterium
GGGGCGAGAATCCCGAAGCACGCATGCGCCGCGAGGGCCATGTCCGTCGTGCTGAAGGGGTAGAGGGGGAAGCCCGGGGCAGGCAGCCCGGTCGGTCCACCCGGAATGAAGGCTCCGGGGACGTTCTCGCAGACCGCGTCGTAGAGGACGCGGAGGTCGAATCCTCCGTCCCAGGAGCGGCTCCCTGCCAGGGCGCCGCAGATCGGATACGCCCCGACGACGTTGCCGAGGTTCGCCTTCTCGAGCGCTTGGGCGGTGATGATACCGCCCAGGGATGCGCCGTGGACGATGACTTCATCCGGCGTTCCGAAGTTCGCCTTGAAGACGTTGACCATGTTCTGCAGGTCGTTCTTGGTCTTGAACAGTGCCCAGCCGATCTGCTGGTAGCTCGACGCGGCCACCGCGTAGCCCTCGGAGAGCTGAAGCCCGGCGAGCGGCCCGAGATCCGTGACCGGTCCGATGGGGCTGAGGCTGAACCCGTGGTTGTAGATGACGAGGTCGCCATTCCAGGCGTCCGGAACGACGATCCGGAAGAACGCGCCGCCATCCGTCGACCCGTCGAGGACGGTGTCGGCCTGAGCGGCAGAGCTGAACGAGAGGGCTAATAGAGAGGCGATGGCGATTATTCGCACGAGTTTCTGCATTTGATTCTCCTTGGTAGGGTGCCTGGCGCGGGCGCGCAGTGCGTCGCGGCGGGAAACCCCTGGACCCATCGACCGGGCTGGGGTGCCGGAAGCAGGCTCGTCTCCGATTCTAATGGAAAACACTCCGCAGTGATCAAGGGAATACTGAGTTTCCTTCCAGTACCCAGAGTCCGCTTTCGTCGCGAACGATCGCCCGCCCGCCCGCGGCGTCCTCGGCGCGGTCCCGCGCGTATTGAGCGCGTTCGAAAAGCTGGTTGCGCTCGTAGAAGGACATCAGCTCGACCCAGACCTGGGGATTCTCCGGATCGAGTTGGGCCGCTCTCTCGAGCTGGGGCCAGGCTTCGTCGTATGCGGTCATCAGGACCAGAAGCCTTCCGTAACTCAACCGTGACGCTGGGTCATTCGGGTCGGCCTTGATCGCGGCTTGGAAGAATGTCATCGCACTTTCGATGTCGCCTGTCTTCCAGGACTCGAGCGCGCGGGCTTCGAGTGCGCGAGCCGAGTCGTCGAACTCGGGTTGGGGCTCGACGATCGGGATGGGTGAGGGCAGTGCTTGCTCGGCGAAATCATCGCGATCCACTTTCCGCTTACGAAGGGTCCAGACTTCAGGCTCGCCGTCGGCCCCGGGAAGGACCTGCTCCACAGTTTCGTCCATGGGGACCGGCGCGGCGCCGCTGGACGGGGGTGCCGGTTCCGGCCCGCGCAGCCCCCACCAGATCACGCATCCAAGGGCGATCAATACGGATCCGGCCATCGCGATCCACTTCGGGTTCAACGCTGTCTCCTTGCCTTCAAGACACATTCTTCGGGTTCAAGACTGTCTCCTTCTTCCATCGGTTCAAGACTGTCTGCCTTTGGTTCAAGACTGTCTCCCTTCGGTTCAAGACTGTCCCCCTTTGGTTCAGGACTGTCTCCATAGGCAAACGACTGTCCCCATCGACTCGAGATTGTCTCCATCGGTTCAAAACCGTCTCCTTTGGTTCATGGATGCTCCCTCGCTACGTCGGCGGATCGATTGGCGAGGACGATTGCGGTCGAGCAGAGAATGAGGGCCAGCAGGATCTGCCCTGCCGTGGCCAGCGAATCGACGGTGGGCGGCGGCGGCGGGGTCTCGTCGCTCACGAACGCGAGATCGATGGGGCCGTCGAGGCCACCGCTTCCCGCTGGAACGAAATCGGAAATGAACGAGCCGTTCTGCCCATCGTAGCGCTTGATCGAATCCGTGTTGAAGCTCGTGACATAGAGGTCGCCTGCCGCGCCGAAGGAGAGCGCCGTCGGCCCACTCAAGCCACCTGCGCCGGATGCGACGAACGTTTGAACGAAGTCGCCCGTCGCCGCGTCGAACTCCCTTACCTCGCTCGGAAAGAAGGAGGCCACATGGAGGCGTCCATCGTGGATCGCCATGCCATGGGGGTCCACGGGACCTCCGCCGTTGCCCGTCGCGTCGACGAAGACCTCGACGAAGCCGCCCGTGATGCCGTCGTAGCGCAGGATCTCTCCGCTCCCGCTGGCGACGAGCAGGTCACCGCTCGCATGAAAGATGAGCCCGCGAGGCGAGATGAGCCCCCCTGCGCCGGGGATGACGAAGAATCCGAGCGGAAATCCGCTCGCGTCGAAGCGGTGGATACCGTCCGAGTTCGGGCAGCTCACGTAGATGCGTCCCTGGGAATCCGTGAGCACGTCGAAGGGGAACGAGAGTGAGGTCGGGCAAGCATCGAAGATCTTCCGCACGACGCTTCCCGAGCTGCCATCGAACTCGACGAGGTCGTTTTCTGTCTGGCTCGAGGCGATGATGCTCCCGGTCGGAGAGATCGTGAAGCCGGCGTCCACGGGAGCCGAGAGGCCGGCCGCCACCGATCCGGTCGGACTTCCGCCAGTGTCGTAGTAGATGATCGAGTTGGTCGCGAGGCTGCCGATCAGCAAGGTCGAGCCACTCCAGGCGACCCCGCTTGCGATTCCGAGCCCGCCCGAGCCCGGAGCTACCAGGGGCGTCCACGCAAGAGTGCCGAGGTCGACGGCGACGGCGTCGTTGGAGAACTGTCCAACGACCGTGAGCCTCCCGTCTGGAGCCAGCGCAAGCCCGGAGGGGCCATCGATCCCAGCGCTCGCTGGGAGTACTTCGCGTTCGAAGACCCAGCTGCCCGCGTCGAGGAGGTATTCGAGCACGCGATCGTTCCCGGTGTCGGCGATGAACATCTGGGTTGAGGTCGGGAGCAGTACACCGGCGGGGAGAGAGAGTCCGCTCACGACATCACTGGCAGGCCCACCGGAGATCGGCTGCCGGATGACTCGGCCGGCGATCGAGTCGCAGACGAAGAGGTCGACGCCCTGGCGGGTCATGGCGGAGAAATTGGCGCCTCCATCGACCTCGATGGTCGACACGGATCCGCTTCCAATGTCCACCTCTTTGATGGAGTCCGTGCCGGTACTCAGCTCCGCATCGGCTGCGAGGAAGTAGAGCGTCGAGCTGTCTGCCGAGAAGACGGCGCTCGTCGGGCTGATCACCCCCGATGCAAGCGCCGGGGGGAGAGCCACGCCACTCGGGGTGTCGTAGCGCCAGATTTCTCCCGTCCCGGTGCTCGAAACGTAGAGCTGCCCGTCGCTGGGGCGAAGGGCGAACCCCCCCGGTGTCGTGAAGCCTTCGGTAACCGGGCTCGTGAACACCCGAACGAAGGAGCCATCGTCACCATTGTATTCGAGGATCTCTCTCTCGTTCTGGCTCGCGACCAGTAGGCGATCAGCCGACGAATCTCCAGCCATCACAAGAGCACACACGAGCGCAACACCCAGCAGCCATGACATCACGAGGGCAGCTCCCGGCCGGTCGAACCTCGCGACCGGCCCATCCATGCTTCTTCGACGTTAGAGATTCAGGTTCTTCGGTGGCCGTATCACGATGTCGGCGATATTCACGTTGATCGGCTGGGTGATTGCGTAGAAGACCGCGTTCGCGACGTCGGCGGGGTCGCCCAGGAGCTGGCTGAGCTTCTCGCTGAGTGTCTCGAAGACCGCGTCCGGCAATCGCTCGCCGGATTTCACCTCGATATCGAGGCCGGCCATCTTCACGAAGCCCTGCAGGAACTCGGTATCGAAGTTGCGTGCGAAGTTGGTCGCGATCGCACCGGGCATGACGTTCACGACACGAATCGTGTCCTCTTCCAGCTCGCCCCGGAGTGTCGACGAGATCGAGTCGACCGCGTGCTTCGTCGAGCCGTAGACCCCCGAATCACGCCGCTGGGCGGCGATGGAGGAGATGTTGACGATGTGCCCGTCGGCGCCGCACTGCCGCATCGCCTTCACCGCGGCCTGGCAGCCCACGAGAAGCGCGAGGATGTTGGTCTCGAGCATGTTGCGCCACTGCTCGGGGTCGCCCTCGGTGATCTT
>CBDUYG010000415.1:0-3998 GCA_965371385.1 uncultured Myxococcales bacterium
CGCCGCTTCGTCCGCCGCTTCGGGGAGCTCGTGGCGCGGGAAGAGGGGCTTGCCCTTGACCGTCTGGGAGCCGACCGGGATCTGCCCCCAGCGCGCGCTCTCCGGCAGCCGAGCCTCGTCGATCGCGCCGGCGATTCCCAGGCGCGCGGCGATCTCCCGGCTCTTCTCCGGAATGAAGGGTGAGAGCAGGATCGCCAGGATGCGCAGGGCTTCGCAGCAGGTGTAGAGGGTCGTGCGAACGCGCTCGGCCAGCTCGGGATCCTTCGCGGCCTTCCACGGCGCGCGCAGCTCCAGGTAGCGGTTGGCCTCGCTCGCGAGCGCAAGGATTCCCTCCAGCGCCCGGTGGGTCTCCGAGCGTGCCATGTGCTCCTGCAGCGAGCTGAGGGCGGCCTCGGCGACCCTCTCCACGTCGTCTTCCTCGCGCTCGCGCTTGCCCGGCTCGGGGACGCGCCCCTCGGAGAACTTCCCCGTCATGTTGAGAGTGCGGCTCACGAGGTTGCCGAGATTGTTCGCGAGGTCGGCGTTGATGCGGGCGACGAGCCGCTCCTCGCTGAAGTTCGAGTCGACCCCGAAAGGCATTTCGCGCAGCAGGAAGTAGCGGAAGGACTCGAAGCCGTAACGGTCCTTCATGATCAGCGGGTCGATCATGTTGCCGAGGGACTTCGAGACCTTTCGATTGTCGACGTTCCAATAGCCGTGGACGTTGAGGTGGACCGGGGGCGAGAGCCCGATCGCTCGCAGCATCGTGGGCCAGAAGACGGCGTGTGGCTTGAGGATGTCCTTGCCGACGTAGTGCTCCACGTTCTCCCACAGGTCCTCGAAATCCGCGCCGTCGGGATAGCCGATGCCGGAGAGATAGTTGATCAGGGCATCGAACCAGACGTAGCAGACGTAGCCCTCGTCGAAGGGGAGCTCGATCCCCCACGAGAGCCGCTCCTTCGGCCGCGAGATGCACAGATCTCCGAGCCCGCTCTCCTCCTTCAGCATCGAGAGCACCTCGTTGCGATAGCGCGCTGGCCGGATGAAGTCCGGGTGGGCTTCGATGTGCTCCACGAGCCAGGAGAAGTGCTCGCTCATCTTGAAGAAGTAGTTGGCCTCCTTGCGCTTCTCGGGGGCTCGCTCATGGTCGCGGCAGAGGCCGTCCTCGAGATCCCGGTCGGTCAGGAAACGTTCGCAGCCGACGCAGTAGTCCCCCTCGTACTCGCGGAACTCGATGTGGCCGTCGTCGTAGACCTGCTGCAGGATTGCCTGGACCACGGCCTTGTGCTCCGGCTCGGTGGTGCGGATGAAGCGGTCGTAGCTGATTCCAAGCTGGTCCCAGGTCGAGCGGAAGGTCTCGGCGTAGTGGTCCGCCGTCTCCTGCGGGCTCTCTCCCCGTCGCGCCGCGACCTCGAGCACCTTCTCACCGTGCTCGTCGCTCCCCGTCAGCATGAAGGTCTTGTCACCGCAGAGGCGGTGGTAGCGCGCCATGGTCTCGACGAGGACGGTCGTGTACGTGTGGCCGATGTGGGGCTCGGCGTTGACGTAATAGATCGGCGTTGTGACGTAGAAGGCTCGGGGCATGATTCTACTCTCCAGAGGGGAATTCTTGTCAGCGGTTCGAGAGCGCGGTCCGAACCGCGAAGAGGGCGCGCTCGGCGACCATCTGGGGATTGGCGTTTCGCTGCACGAGGTCCTTGCGGCACTGGGAGAGGGCGGAAAAGGCACCCAGCTCCTTTCGCAGATCACGCCGGCCCGCGTCCACTGCGCCCCGGATGTGCTCGCAGATCCACTCGCCGCCGACGAAGAGCAGCCCTTCGACCTGCTCCGCCGCGTGAGCCCGATTGCCGCGATATTCCTCCGCCCAATCGAGTAGCTCGGGTAGCCCATAGCCCTCGATCCGGTCGAAGCGCGCGACGAGCTTCGCCTGGTCGGAGTCGGCCTCGGGGTCGCGGAACCCGGCGCCGCGTGCCGGGGGAAAGCGGACCCGCTGGCAACGCGAGCGAATCGTGGCCTTGAGCGATGCCGTGTCGGCGCTCGCGAGGATCAGGCAGGTCCGCGGCGGCGGCTCTTCGAGAAGCTTGAGCAGGCTGTTCTGGGCGTGTTCGTTGAGCCGCTCTGCGTCGGCGACGACGGCTGCGCACCAGCCTCCCTCGTTGCTCCCGAAGCGCAGGGCCTGCTGCACTGCGCGCACCTGTCCGATCCGGACCCGGGTGCCTTCACTACCGCGATCGATCCAATAGAGATCCGGGTGATCCCCGACGTGCCGAAAGAGCGGTCCGCGCTTTCCGCTGCCGTCGAGCTCCACCGGCTCGTTTCCCGAGACATCCGAGCGCCGGCAGTCCCGGCAGTCTTCGCAGGGCCGGGGCCCCTCCCCCCGGCACACCAGACCGCGCGCAAATGTGAGCGCCGCCACGGTCACCGTCTCGGGATCACCCGAGAGAAGATAGGCAGAGTGGATGCGTTCGCTCGCAAGAGCGCGTTCGAGAAGGGAATTGGGATTCGGGGCGCTGGACTCCATGGACGCGCGAGAGTAGCAGCTGAGGAGGCCCGGGCCGGTTTCGAGCTGCCGCCCCGTGCCATCGCAGACGATTTCGCAAATCCTCGTGGAGATGGAAGTTTCCAGATAACTGGGCTCAAGCTCGAAGCGCTCCGACCCGATCGGAAAGACACGTCAATCACGGAGGAACGTTTCAATGGCGATCAGCGGGTTCGGGAAGGGGAAGTTCGAAGACACGAGGCCGGCGTCGACGCCGACTGCGAGCAGTGGCGGTGGCGGCGGAACGGCGGGAAACCTCACCGCATTCATCGATCAGGGATCGAACTTCGAGGGCAAGCTCTCCTTCAAGGACACCGTCCGCATCGACGGTGGCTTCAAGGGTGAGATTACCAGCGAAAACACTTTGATCGTCGGCGAGAGCGGCGAGGTCGAGGCCACGATCGCGTCCAAGACGGTGGTGGTGAGTGGATCGGTGGTCGGAAATATCTGCGCCACAGAGCAGGTGATGCTGCACAAGAGCGCCCGGGTGGACGGTGACATCGAGACTCCCTCGATCGTGATCGAGCAGGGCGCGCTCTTCAACGGGCGGCTCTCGATGGGCAAGAGCGGCGGCAACTCGCTCAAGTCGATTCCGGGCGGCGCAAAGCCGAATGAATCCGGGAATCAGGCGGCCGGAGCTCAGGGCAAGGGGTAGCTGTCTGCGCAGGGGGCCTCAGGGCTCCTTGCGCCCCCTTTCATCCGGGACGACCCGGAGCCATGAATCGCTCTCGCTGTGAGGCAGGTGGATCGAGGAATGGGTCTCCGGCTCCAGCACGCACTTGGGCCGACCGGGAGCAGCCTCGGACGGCCTGAGCTGCCGGTGGTGCGTCCGACCCAATGAACGGTCCACCCATTCAGTGTGAGAGCAGGAAGACTTCGTCGTCGTCCTGGGCCGATTGGGTCAGAATCAGGGTTACCGTCGCGCCGGTCCGGGCGACCTCCACGCAGACGCCGGCGATCTCGATCGTCTCGACTCGCTGGTAGAAGTCGGTCTCCGGGCCGGAGATTCGAAGGGCGTCGCCGATTCTCAGCTCACCTCGCTCGATCTCCACCTCCGCAGCCCCGGCCCGGCCATCGACGTGGCGCAGAAAACCGATCCTCTCCGGATAGCGAAGATGCCGCGGGGCGCGCGATTGCGTCGGGCCAGCGATAGGGCCACCGGCTCGGGCCCCGCCGGACGACCTCTTCGCTCGCGTTGCCGGCGCGACCCGGCCCGGGCCGGAGTCCGGTCGATCGCCCTTCCGGGCCTGCTCCCGGGCGGCCTTGCGGCGCGCCGACTTCTTCTTGCGCTCCGCCTTGCGGCGGGCGCTCTTGCTGCGGGTCGCCCGCTTCTTCGCGCTCTTTCCCGCTCTTTTCTTCGTCCTCTTCTTTTTCGATCCGGATTTACCGGCCCCGGAGCCTCGGCTTCCCGTTCGCGATTTCGAGCTCCCCGATCCCGTGCGCGCCCCTGTGTCCCCGGCCATCCCCGCCCCCGTCGAAT
>CBDUYG010000416.1:0-3991 GCA_965371385.1 uncultured Myxococcales bacterium
GCTGGGCGGGTGATTGTGTTAGGATTCGGCGTCTTGAAGAACCTGCCTCGCCCGGATGATCCGTTGATTTCCCTCGTCGTGCCGGTCCTCAACGAGGAGGGCTGCATCGAGGAGTTTGCCCGGCGTACCCGTGATTCTGCCGCGAATGCGGGATTCCGTTACGAGATCATCTTCGTCGATGACGGCAGTAGCGACAGAACTCCCATCCGCATCGACGAGGCGCGCGAGTCGGATCCCCATGTGAAGACGGTGCGCTTCACCCGGCCCTTCGGCCACCAAGCCGCGCTCTCGGCCGGCCTCCACTATGCAGAGGGCGACGCGATCATCACCATGGACGGGGATCTCCAGCATCCACCCGAGTGCCTTGGGGATCTGGTGGCGGCCTGGCGGGAGGGAGCGGACGTCGTCTACACCGACCGCCACCTGACCGAGCGATATCAAGGGAGCCTGAAGGCTCGGCTCAGCGGTCTCTTCTACCTGGCCCTCTCGCGCCTCACGGATCTTCCGCCCGAATCCTCGAAGGCGGACTTCCGACTGATGGACCGGCGTGCGGTCGAGGCATTCAACCGGCTGGACGAACATTTCATCTTCGTGCGCGGGCTGGTGCCCTGGCTCGGTTTTCCTTCGGCGCGCGTCGAGTACGAGGTCGAGGATCGCTTCGCCGGAATGCCGAAGTTCACGCCCAGGCAGATGATACGGCTGGCCCTCGATGGGATCTTCTCGTTCTCGGTCGTACCCCTTCGGCTCATCACCTTCCTCGGCATGCTCACCACCGGCCTCGGGATGATCTACGGCCTCTACGCCCTCGCCAAGTTCTTCGCCGGCTACGTCGACGGCGCGGGCTGGACCTCCCTGATGATCCTGATCCTCGTCTTCGGCGGCGTCCAGCTGATGTCGCTCGGAATCGTGAGTGAGTACGTCGGTCGCATCTATGAGGAGGTCAAGGGGCGGCCTCGCTTCATCATCGATTCGCTGCGCGGGTTCGACGATCGATGAGCTGCATCGTGTGTGGGGGAGGCCCTGGGAAGCCGAAGCTTCGCAAGGGGGCGGTGGAGATCATCGAGTGCCCGGACTGCGGACTCGCGTACTGGCAACCTCCGCCGGGATTCCGGGCCGAGGACACCTATGACGCCGAGTACTTCGAGGGGGAGGAAGCCAGCCATGGATTCAGCGACTACGCGTCGATGGAGCACGCGTTCCGGGTCTCCTTCGCCTCCCGCATCGAGCGCCTCGGGAGGCCCTCGCCGGGTGCGCGCCTGCTCGATGTCGGAGCTGCCTATGGCTTCGCGGTCTCCGAGGCCGAGCGCCTGGGCTGGCGCGCCGTGGGGCTCGAGGTCTCGGCGGCCGCGGCTCGCGAGGCGATGAAGGTCACGGCCGGCAAGGTGCTGGTCGGAAGCTCACTCGCCATGCCCTTCCAGACGGAAGCCTTCGACGTCGTCACCATGTGGGACGTGCTCGAACACCTGGCCGATCCCCATCAGGCGATGCAGGAGCTGGCCCGCCTCGTGAAACCGGGGGGCAGGCTGGTGTTCACGACCGGGGATGTCGGGAGCCTGGTCGCGCGACTCTCGGGCTCGCGCTGGCATCTCTACACGCTGCCCGAGCACCTCTACTTCTTTACGCGCAAGAGCCTGGGCATCCTGGTCTCCGCACATGGATTCCGGGTGGAGAGCATGCGAGCCGAGGGCGCCTACTTCAGCCTCGGCTATCTCGTCGAGCGCCTGCGCAAGACGTTGCTTGGGCACTCCGGCGCGAGGGCAACCTGGCCGGGTGCGAAGATCCGGGTTCCCCTCAACCTCTTCGACATCGTGACGGTCTCGGCGCGCCGGCAGGACTGAAGATCCGGGCTCGGAATGCCTCGCTTGACCGTCTCGGAGCCCGGGGGTAGGGTCGCGCTCGAAAGCCGAATCCCGCCGACCACGCAGGAGCCCGCGCAACGGATCCCCGATGACCCCGCCGAGCTGCCACGATCGGATCTACCTGGATCACAACGCTACGACGCCCCTGCGCCCGGAGGTCGTCGAAGTCATGCACGCGGTTCTTCGCGACGACTTCGGGAATCCTTCGAGCACCCACGCCGAGGGTGCGCGTGCGCGGGCGATCCTCGACCAGGCCCGTGAACGGGTCGCGCGCAGCCTGGCTGCAAGCGAGCGCGAGATCTTCTTCACAGCGGGCGCCACCGAGGCGAACAATACGCTGCTCCAGAGCTTCTCCGCCGAGCACTCGATCGTCACCACCGATACCGAGCATCCCTCGGTGGTCGCCCCCCTCGAGCGCCTCGAGGCCGCAGGCTCCCGGGTGACTCGTCTGCCGGTCGACGACGAGGGCTTGCTCGACCTCGCTCGAGTCGAAGCCTCGCTCGAGAGTGAGCCCCAGCTCGTCTCGATCATCTGGGCCAACAACGAAACGGGCGTCCTGCAGCCGATCGCCGAGATCGCGAAGCTCACACAGGCACGCGGGATCCCGCTGCACGTCGACGCCACCCAGGCCGTGGGTAAGCTCGAGATCGATCTCTCCCGGGTTCCCGTCGCCACCCTCTCGTGCTCGGCTCACAAGCTCAATGGACCCAAGGGCACGGGCTGCCTCTTCGTTCGCGAGGATTCCCGGTGCAGGCCGCTTCTGCTGGGAGGCCCCCAGGAGCGGGGCTTTCGCGGCGGGACGGAGAACCTGGCGGGAATCGCAGGCTTCGGGGTGGCGTGCGAGCTCGCGAGCCGCGAGCTCGGCGAGAGAATGGCGACCTACCGGGGCCTGCGGGACCGGCTCTGGAACGGGATCGTGGCGGCGATCCCTGGTGTGCGGCGCAACGGAAGTGACAAGGCCCTATTGTGCAATACCCTGAACCTCGAGTTCGAGGACACGGCGGGTGACGTGCTGCTCCAGGCCCTGGATCTCGCGGGCGTCGCGGTCTCCGCCGGCGCGGCCTGCCACTCGGGTTCGATCGCTCCCTCGCATGTCCTCAGCGCAATGGGCCGCAGCCCGGAAGAAGCGCGGGGATCCCTGCGATTCAGTGTGGGGCATGGCCTCGACGAGGGCGCGATCGATCGAGCGATCGAGATCCTGGTTCCCCTCGTGGCTCGGGTCAGAGCTGCCGGGCCGGCCTGAGCGGGCCGGAATACGGGCTCCGGATGCCCGGCGGAGAGCCGGGCAGAGAGATCGGGTGCCGGTTGCAGCAACCGGAGATTCGCCAAGAATGTGCGGGAGATCGATTCGGGATGATTGAGTGTCGGGAGAAGCAGCCGTGAGTCCAGGCCGATGAGAGGCCCCGTGCGAGAGAGAGTCGTCGTCGCGATGTCGGGCGGAGTCGATTCCTCCGTCGCGGCGGCGATGCTGGTCGCAGAGGGCTGCGATGTGGTCGGGGTAACGATGCACCTCGCCGGGGACGCCTCGCGATGCTGCTCGCTCGAAGACGCGGATGATGCCCGCCGGGTGGCGGAGAAGCTGGGAGTTCGATTCTTCGTAGCCAACTACACGGAGCAGTTCAACAAGGAGGTGGTCGAGGCGTTTGCGGATTCCTATCTGGCCGGCCGAACACCGATCCCCTGCGTGACCTGTAACTCGAAATTCAAGTTCGAATACCTGATGACGCGCGCCGAGGTCTTCGGTGCCGAGCGAGTCGCCACCGGTCACTACGCCCGAGTCGAAACCGACCCGAAGACCGGCCGGAGGCGTCTGCTGCGGGCGCGATTCCGGCCGAAGGACCAGAGCTACTTCCTCTTTCAGCTGACTCAGGAGCAGCTGAGTCGCGTGAGCTTCCCCCTGGGTTCGCTGTCCAAGGAAGAGGTTCGCAACCGGGCACGCGAGCTGGGCCTTGCCACCGCCGACAAGCCCGAGAGTCAGGAGATCTGCTTCGTACCGGACGGCGACTATGCAGCCGTGGTCGAGCGGATCCGGCCGGAGGCGGCGGCGCTCGCCGGCGAGATCGTCGACGCGCAGGGTCGGATTCTCGGGACCCACGATGGAATTCATCGTTTCACGGTAGGGCAGCGGAAGG
>CBDUYG010000417.1:0-3991 GCA_965371385.1 uncultured Myxococcales bacterium
CGCTCGTCCAGACGATCCGCATCGATCTCTTCGATCGCCCGGGCCGTCGCCTCGTGGGTCGGGGCCCGGCGACTGTCGAGCTGCGTGCGACTCGCGACCTCACGGGTGAGGGGATGGAGGAATTCGTAGACCACGTCGGGATAGATCGAGACCTGGATCAGGAACTCGCGCCGGACCAGCTCGGCCAGGGCCGCATCCA
This sequence comes from uncultured Myxococcales bacterium, assembly GCA_965371385.1. Classification (GTDB taxonomy): domain Bacteria; phylum Myxococcota_A; class UBA9160; order UBA9160; family UBA4427; genus CBDUYG01. The sequence goes on from CBDUYG010000417.1 coordinate 200, forward strand.
GATCCGAGGCGTCTTCTCCCGAAACCATCTCGAGCAGATCGCGCGGCACCCGGCGTCCAACAACCGAAGCCGTCTGGAGCAGGCCCTTCTCCCGATCCGGCAGCTGATCGATGCGTGCCGCCAGCAGACTCTCGACCGAGGCAGGGATCTGGAGGTCGGGAAGTCGACCGACCCGTTGCAGCGCTCCTCGCTCACCACTGAGGGTCCCCGCGTCGACCAGGGAGCGCACCACCTCTTCGATGAAGAAGGGATTGCCCAGGGTGACGCTCTGAATCTTGCGCTTGACCGACGTCAAGGCCGGATCGCCGCCCATCAGCGAATCGAGGAGCCGGCCCGCCACCTCCGCGCCGAAGGGCGCGATTCGCCGGGGCTCTCCCAGCGCCTCGGAGTTCCAGCTGGGCAGGAACTCGGGCCGGAAGTTCACGATCAGCAGGGTGCGGGTCTCAGCGGCGCGCTCGATCAGGGTCGCGAGCCAGCGGAGACTCGCCTCATCGAACCAGTGCAGATCCTCGTAGAGGCTCACCATCGGCTCTCGCTGGCTACGCGCGATCGAGTAGCCGACGTCGAAGTCGATCAGACGCCGCTGGCGCTCCTCGGGGCCCAGCAACGGGGCCGGACGTTCGGGGTCGGGAATCGCCAGGAAGTCGAATACCAGAGGCAGGCTCTCGGCCAAGCTCGGCTCGAGCAGTATCACCCGACCCGCGATCTTCTCCCGAGCTTGCTGAGGAGAATCTCCCTCCCTCAACCCGAGCGTCTCGCGATAGAGGCCGAGGATGGGCAGCAGGGGCACATTGCGGCCGTGGGAGACACCCGACGTCTGAGCGCAGGGGATTCCGCGCGCGCGGCATCGGTCGAGGAACTCGGCGGCGAGCCGACTCTTCCCGACCCCCGCCTCCGCGACGAACGCGACCAGCTGGGCGTTTCCGTCGAGGGATTGCTCGAGGGCGTTCTCGAGGATCTCCATCTCGTCGTCGCGGCCGAGGAAGCGACTGAAGCCCCGGGCGCGAGAGAGCTCGAGTCGGGAGCGAAGCTCGCCGAGGCCTGCGAGCAGCCAGAGCTCGATCGGCTCCTCGAAGCCCTTGATCTCGAATTCGCCGAGGGGCTCGAGAGCAAAGAAGCCGCGAACGCGCTCGGCCGTCGCGGGGGCCAGATACACCCGATCCGACGCCGCGATCTGCTGGACCCTCGCCGCCAGTCCGACGGTCTCTCCCTGGGCCGTGTAGTCCATGCGCAGATCGTCTCCGATGCGGCCCACGACGACCTCGCCCGAGTTGATCCCCATGCGCACCGAGAAGTTGAGCCCCTGGTCCCGCCGCAGCTCGTCGGCGTAGACGCTCAGTGTCTTCTGGAGATGGAGCGCCGCATAGCAGGCGCGCAGGGCGTGGTCTTCGAGGGCGATCGGGGCCCCGAAGAGGGCCATGATGCCGTCACCGGTGAACTGATTGATGGTTCCCTCGAAGCGGTGGACTCCCTCGGCGAGGATCTGGAAGAAGCGATCGAGGATCGAATGCCAGCGCTCGGGATCGATCCGGGTCGAGAGGGCCACCGAGCCCTTCACATCGGCGAAGAGCACGCTCACCTGCTTGCGTTCGCCCTCGACCGCGCCGCGCAGGGTCAGGATCCGGCGCGCCAGATGACCCGGCGTGTAGGCTCCGAGGGTGCGCTGGGGGGCCTCGGGGATTCCGCGCGCGAGGGGGCCGCCGCAGTGCATGCAGAAGCGGGCCTCGTCCGGGCTCTCGTCGTGACAGGCGGGGCAGCGCATCGGAACGACCTCGGGGCGATTCCAGGGTGTTTACCCGTACCCACGCCCCGGAGTCAAGTTATCCTGCAGGCGAGTTGACTCGATCATGGAAAGGGGAGAGCGTGAAGATCCAGTTCTGGTTTGAATTCGCGAGTACCTACTCGTACCCGGCCGCCGCTCGGATCGGTGCCGTCGGCGAAGCAGCCGGAGTCGAGATCGAGTGGGAACCCTTCCTGCTCGGCCCCATCTTTCGCGAGCTGGGCTGGAAGGACTCGCCCTTCAACCTCCAGCCGGAGAAGGGGCGATATATGTGGCGCGACATCGAGCGCCTCTGCGAGGGATACTCGCTCCCCTTCCAGCGCCCTTCGGAGTTTCCGCGCAACAGCCTGCTCGCCGCTCGGGTGGCGTGCCTGGGGCGCGGGGAGAGCTGGCTGCCCGATTTCGCCCGCGCGGTCTACCACGCCAACTTCGCAGACGATCGGGACATCGCGGATCCGCAGTTGATCGGCGACATCATCGCGAGCCTGGACCTTCCGGCCGATGATCTGCTGGCACGGGCCGAGGAGGACTCGAACAAGAGCATCCTGAAATCGCAGGTCGCGCGCGCACGCGAGCTGGGCGTCTTCGGGGCTCCGAGCTTCACGATCGAGGATGAGCTCTTCTGGGGCAACGATCGCCTGGGAGACGCAATTGCCTGGGCCAGTCTGCACGCGGGGCAGACATGAGCGAAGCGAACGAACGACGGCCCATGAGCCTCGGAACGAAGATATTGATCGGCCTCGTTCTCGGGATCGCGGCCGGGATCTTCTTCGGCGAAATCACCGCCCCCCTGAAGATCCTCGGCGATGCCTTCGTCGGCCTTCTCCAGATGACGGTGCTTCCCTACATCATCGTCACGCTGATCGCGAACGTCGGACGGCTCTCCCTCGAGCGGGGGCGGAAGCTGATGGGCTGGGCCGCAGTCGTGTGGCTCGTCCTCGTGATCCTGGGCGTGGGTGTCCTGGTAGCGATGTCCCTCGCCTTTCCGGATCGCCACACCCCCGCCTTCTTCAGCACGAGCAGCTTCGACGCGGTGAGGGAGTACAACCTGCTCGCGCTCTTCGTGCCGGCGAACATCTTCCAGTCGCTCGTCAACAACGCCGTGCCGGGGATCGTCTTCTTCTGCATCTGCGTCGGCGCCGCACTGATCGGATTGGAGCAGAAGCGGGCCGTGATCCAGGGACTCGACGCGGCCGGCCAGGCAATCGCCCGGGTGAACGGGTTCGTGGTCCAGCTCACCCCCTTCGGCGTCTTCGCGATCGCAGCCGCTGCGTCCGGCACCATGACCATCGAGGAGTTCGGTCGCCTGCGGGGCTATCTCATCGTCTTCGGTCTGAGCTCCTTCATCCTGACCTTCTGGCTGCTGCCGGCCCTCGTCGCGGCCTGCACTCCCTTCCGGTATCGCGACATCTACGAGGCGAGCCGGGATGCGCTCTTTACCGCCTTCGCGACGGGCAAGGTGCTGGTCGTGCTCCCGATGCTGATCGAGAACACTCGAAAGATGTATGCAGACAAGGGACTCGTGAACGAGGAGATCGAGTCGAGCGTGGATGTCCTCTATCCCCTCATCTATCCCTTCCCCTACCTCGGGAAGATCATCGCCCTGGTCTTCATTCCCTTCGCCGCCGCCTTCGTGGGACGGTCCCTCGAGCTCTCCGACTATCCTGCGCTCGTCGGCCTGGGCACACTGAGCCTCTTCGGCGGCCCCATCATCACGATTCCCTTCCTGCTGGAGGCCAACGAGCTTCCCGCCGACATGTTCCAGCTCTTCCTGCTCTCGGGCGTCTTGACGAGCCGCCTCGGCGACATGGTCGGCGTGATGAACCTGCTGGCCTTCACGGTCATCACGACCTGTGCGCTCACGGGCTCTTTGCAGGTGCGCGGTGGGCGGCTCGTCGCTGCGCTGGCGGGAACCGTCCTGCTGGTGGCCGTCTCGAGTGTGGGGAGCCGAACCTGGCTCGAGTCGATCAAGGACGACTTCCAACGCGAGAAGGTCATCGCGAGCATGCACA
>CBDUYG010000418.1:0-3984 GCA_965371385.1 uncultured Myxococcales bacterium
GGCGGCTCCTCCGCTCGCGAAGGGATCCCCGTCGATCCTGCCGCCGGCCTTCTAGAGCTCCGTGCGAGGCGGCCCCGCAGCAACGTCGGGCGGGTACCAATGCGGCATGAGCCAGTTCATCTGCTCGGCCTCGAGCTCCCCGACGTGAGCCCGAACCGCGAGCGCCGTCTGCAGCCAGCGCTCGTCGATCAGCCTTCGAATCGCAACGAGATCCTCGGTGATCGAAATCAAGAGCTCGGTGTTGAAATCCAGAGCAGAGATGATGGCGACCTCGTGGGCACTCACGACCCCCTGTAACACGCGCAGCGAATCGATGTCGCCCGAGATCTCGAACCAATCCTGTCCTGCTGCAACACCCCGGCCGGCGTTCATGAGACGACCGGAGGTGCTCGAATCTTCATTCTTGAAGATATTGCCCATCCGCAGGGCGGCCGCGGCTCCGGTCGCGCCGATGTCGAGGGTGATCTGGCGTCGCAGCTCGCCGTGGGTGTCGAGAGCACGCCTCAGGCGCTGCTGGACGCGATGATGGTCCCGTCCCAGGCCAACGATGTCGGCTTCCGCTTGCTCCAGTACGCGATCCGTCCTCTTCATCTGCTCGCTGAACGCGGTGCCGAGCCGGGTGAGCTGATCGCGTTGCCGCTCCTTGACTGTGCTCAGACCCGCAACCAGCTGCTCGAACTGCAGGTGGGGAAGCGAGATGTCGCCGCGCACGCAGCGCGCCAGGCCGGAGTCCCTCGCGATCTCCAGGCTACGGCGATTCTCCAGAATGACTTCCACCCGCTCGGCGAGCCCCTCGGTGGAATCCGACCGGATCACGTCGATCGCCATCGCGCAGAGACTCGCGCGTGCGCTCGTCGTCGCGTAGAAGGCGTCGAGGTCGCTGTCATCCAGCGCCTGGTAGGCGAGCCGCACCGATTCGAGACTCCCGTAGGTGCGTCCGGCGATCTCGGCCAGGTTCTCCTGCTCCCGGTGGAGATCCCGGAGCACACGCCCGAACTCCGCCTCGAGGATGCGCGCATTCTCCTCCAGCTCGGCCGGATCGTTGAGGTTCCCCAGAGCATCGAGGAAGACGGCCGTCACGTCCCGGATGCCGGCGCCCTTGCTCCCGGAGACGCCGTTTCGATCTGCGTGGCTGGCGGCCATGAGCGCACCCATCGTCGACATCATTTCGCCGACGGATTGGGCGTTGGCCACGCGTCGACGCTCGGCCGCCGCCCGGGAGCGCCGGGCAGCGCCCCCGACGGCACGCGCCGCCGCGCGATCGAGATGAAGTGTGCTCTCGAACGCTTCGAGAGTGCCCCTCGCATCCATGCTCAGCGCGATCGCATCGAGCTCGGCAAGCGGATCGTCGTCCGTGTCGCTGGGTAGCGACAGGATCTGCGCTTCGGTCTCCCGAAGCCGGCTCATCCGAGCCGCGATCCAACCGGCGAGCTCGTCCGACTCCCTCGACGGGACCTCGATCGGCATCACGAGGGCATCCGGCGGGAGCGTCTGCGCCCCAGCCGCAGAAACCAGCATCCACGCCAGCAGGCAAGGGACCGAGCCAGAAAGGAGCACGTGTGCGGATCCCGGCCGGAACCGCAGCCGCCGGGTACCGCGTGCGCGAACACGTCCCGGCGAAGCCGGTGATCTCCGGCGTCCTTCGGCCGTGGGGGCTCTGACAACATGTCCGGCGCTAATGACTCGCCTCCTCCTCGAGCTCCCGGCGCACGATCTGCCGGATCATCTCGAGCTGCTGCGAGGTGGATCCCTCGAGCCGATGAACCGTCCCCTCGAGCTTGAGGGCCAGGGGAGCGGCCTCGGAGCTCAGTGCAGCACGCAGCTCCTCCCTGGCGCGCCCGAGCTTCCCGGACTCCCTTCGGTGCTGCATCGCCTGCTTGAACGCCATCCCGCTCTGCATCCCCAGGTATTGAAGCTGGGCGATGGGACCATCCGTGGTCGCCGCGAAGCCGGCGGCAGCCACGCCGACCATCGAGACCAGCGCCATGCCGATCGCCTGCTTGCGATTGGCGCGTCGGGCCTCGGCGAGCTTCGTCGACTCCTGGGACCACTCCAGGTAGGCGGGCTGGATCGCTTGGGCCTGTCGGATCATGACCCGACTGATGGGCGCGAGAAGCTTCTCCTGCTCGATTCGGGTCGCGCGCTCGATGATCGCGACGCTGCGCGGACTCGGGGGCGGGGTCACTTCGGCCTCTTCCGCAACGGAGGGCGCCGAAACGCCCGGGCCCATGTAGGCCGCAATGCGGGACCGCAGCAGCGCATCGTCGCTCAGCTCGGGCGAGCTCTTGACCATCCTCGCCACCTGATTCGCAGCCTCGATCCAGATCCGCTCGGTCGGATCGTAGTCATCGGGATCGTCTCGAGGTCCCGGAGTCCAGTCGCTCTGGCCGAGGTTGATCTTCATCCGACGGCTGCCAATCTCGAGGCCGTCGAGGCGCAGGACCTCGATCTCGACGTCGGTCAGCTCGCCGTCCGAGCGCCGGATGTGCGCCGCCACCACGACATCGACCCCGGTCGTCATCTCGGGAACGACGTAGACGGACTCGAACCAGTGGGCCTCTCGCAGTACCTCGACGAGGCGCGCCGCCATGTAGTGCGTCTCGAGTCGTGCAACGTCCTGTCGCTCGAGGAGCTCGAGGTCGGGCTTCTTTCTGGATCGACTCGCGCGCTCGAGAACCCGGTGAGTAAAGGGGAGCACGCCGACGGAGAGGCGGCCGGCAAGGTTCGGGGGCAGGGGAAGTTCGTAGGTCCGATCGAGGCGGTGGAGATTCGAAGGCGCACAGGCGAGGGAGGAGAGAGCCAGCACGACGATCGATAGTCCTGCGACGATCGAGGATCGTGCCACGAAACCAGCGAAGGGGGGGTGTCTCACTGGAGCCTCCTGGGGTGAGGGAAATTACCACCTTTTCTGAGTTCAGGCGTGAATCGGGAGCTCCCTCTTCTCCCTACACCTGCGACCACTTGCGACCACTTGCGACGGATCCACTCCAGAATCGATTCGGAGCAGGTGGCCATTGGCATTGTCCGTTGCAGCCACGAGCCCGCGCGGCAGAGGCAAGCCCGCGTCCAGCCGCAGATCCTGCCGCCGCCGGACGGGCTGAGCAGCCCGTTGAAGAACTCCTACACCCGGCAGCGCAGGGGTGGCTCGAGTCGAATGCGCCCGTCCAGGGGTCGACCATCGACACGAACCCGGTTCACCAGGACGGTCTGTCCCTCCTGGGAGTAAGTGGCACGGATGCTGCCTGCCGACGCGTATCGATCTCCCACGATGCGATGCAGACCTCCGAGCAATACGGCGTCTACCCTGCGTGGGAAGAGACGCACGACCGTCTCTCGCCCCAATCCGGCGTGGCGACGGCGAATGATCCGCACCTGTTCGCTCTCTCCGGAGGGAAGGCTCCCGACGGCTTCGCGCATGAAGCCGCTGTAGCGGTCGGTGTTCGGTTGCCAGACACCGTCGTTCCGGGCGTTGTAGAGCCGCCCATTGGCGTCCAGGAGTGCAGTCTCGACACCGAAGCAGGTCGTCATCAGCCCGTAGAGCGAGCCTCTATCACGAGCCGAGGCGGGCCAGCTGATCTCGATCGAAGGTCCAGAGCCGTGTTCGAGAGTGCGGAGCAGAATTCGCCCCTCGCTGGCCTCGCTGGCGGCGACGTCGTCCACGCGGATCGCGACATCCCGCTTCGGGCTCGGCCCGGGCTCGGGAGGAGCTTCTGGTCGAGGCTCGGGCTCCGTCCCGGCACTGAGTGTCGGGCTCACCGGCGGTTCGGGCTCGGCCTCGATCGAGGGGTCGGGGCCGGGATCAACCGGCTTCGGGGACTCGGGCTCGAGAGCGCGAAAGGAAAGGGGCTCGCGGATGGGCTCCGGGACGGATTCCACCGCCATCGGCTCGGGTACGAGAGCTGCCCGGGGCACTAGAGCTCTTGCGGGCGCCGGCTCGGAGACGGGCGGCTCGGGTTCGGGTACCAGGGCGGCCAACTCGATGGG
>CBDUYG010000419.1:0-3974 GCA_965371385.1 uncultured Myxococcales bacterium
ATCCTGAGCAACTGCGACTGCCAGGCCCTGGTCTTCTTCGTGGACGCCAACGAAGACCGAATCGAGCTGATCTACCCCAACCCCCTCGAGGCCAACCTTCCCCTGCGATCCGAGGAACCCTTCACGATCCCGACCTCCGACCGGCTCTATACCCTCGAAGCCATCTCCGGCACGGGGATCGACCGCCTGAAGCTCTTTCTGCTTCCCGAGGCGATTGCCTTTCCCAGCGACGACCTTGCCCTCGAGGCTGACATCGAGGACATGGACGCACTCACCCGGATGCTCGAGCGCGGTGAGGTCGAGTTCTGGAGCGTGACGCCCGAGACCCCGGATCGATTGGCGGAGCTGGCGGAGCTGCTCGGCGAGCTCGAGTCCGTGGAGTGGGTCTCGGCCGAAACGGTGCTGCATGTCCTACGCTGATGAGCGTGCCGCGGGCAATCGGGACGTCGAGCGCACGCTCGTGCCCTGTCGAGTCGGCCCCCGGTCGGGCTGGGTCGGACGTTTGAATCCCAACAGGATCCGACGAGAGGTCGAAGCGGTGGGCAGAGCGCGAGAGCGGAGCGAGAACGGAACGACGAGAGTCCTCCCGGCCCTTCGGCGCCAGGCCCCCTCGCCTCACTGCATCGCTCTAGCCTCGGTCGCCCTGCTGTTGCTCTGCGCTCCTCCGGCCCAGGCCTCCCTCGAATCCGAGCTCGCCTTTCACAAGGGCGTCGTGGCCTTTGCTGAGGGCCGCATGGATGACGCCGAGCAATACTTCGTGCAGGTACTCGCCGAGGATCCGGACGACGCCACGGCCCTGCAATACCTCGGGATGATCCATGACCGGCAGGGCGAGACCGCGAGCTCGATCGAGTATTTCCGGAGAGCCGCCCTGGCGGACCCCGACGATCCGCAGGTGCGCTTCGCTTACGGATCCGCCCTGCTCAAGGCCGGAAAGGCGATGCAAGCGGGAATCGAATTCGAAAAGATCCTGGAGGCCGATCCCACCAATGCCCAGGCGCACCTCTACGCCGGCATCGCGATGTATCGGCAGCAGAACTATCCGGCGGTCGTCACGCACATGGAGAAGGCGGCCGAGCTCGACCCCTCCCTGCGCCAGGAGGCGCGCTACTACACAGGACTCGCCGAGGTCTTCATGGGCGACATCCCGGCCTCGACCGCCGCCTTCGGCGACGCTGCGGGGGGATCCCCGACGAATCCGCTCTCCGAGTCGGCCTCGACCCTCAAGGACCAGATCCGTCCCTTTCGTAAGCGCTGGGGCGTTCAAGCCATCGTCGGTATCCAGGGAGACAGCAATCCCCTGGTCATCGGCGATTTCCTCCCCCCCATCAACGCAGAGGAGTCGAAGCCCGATTATGCGGGCGTATTCAACGTCAATGCTCAATATGCTCTCGCCCAGGAAAAGAGCTGGGAGCTGCACGTCGGCTACAGCGGCTACTTCGCTCTCTACAAGAACACCGACATCGTCGACCAGCAAACCCACGTGGTCTGGATGTCCGGGAGCTGGGCGCGGGAGAACGTCAGCCTGGGGCTTCGCTTCGATTATGCGAACACCGACCTCGATTGGAACACGCACTTCCGTGACCTCTTCCGCCTGACGCCGACCGTCAACGTCGACTGGGGTGAGTGGGGAGTTACCCAGTTCATCTACCAGTTCCAGCGCCTCGACTACAAGTTCGTGAAACCGCCACCCATCGATGTCGACGGGCAGATCCTCGAGATCGATCCGACCGGGTACATGCATACGGTCGGGGCGAACCACTATCTCTACTTCGACCAGCCCTTCACCTATGGCCGCATGGGAATTGCCTTCGAGACGACGGACCCCGACGGCACCGAGTTCGAATACAACGGTTTCGAGATCAACGCCGGCTTCGGGATGCTGCTCCCTCTCCGGACCACTTTCGACGCGCTCTATCGCTACATCTACCGGGACTTCAAGAACCCGAGCTATTACCCCCCCCACCCTGAGCGCACGGTGAACGTCCACCGCTTGAGCCTGGACCTCGCGGTTCCCTTCTTGACCTATTGGGAGGCTTCCCTCCGGGGTTCATTCAACTTCCACGACTCCAACGACCCGGTCTACGACTTCACTCGCCATGTCGGTGGCCTCTATATCAAATATACTTACTGACGATCTGACGATCGTCCCCCCGATCCCTGGAGTACCCTCATGCAGCATCCCATCCCGACTCGAAGACAGCTCGTGCTCCCTCATCCCCGGCGCATCCTGCTGTGCAGCGCCCTGGCTCTCATGGCCCTCGCGGGCCAGGCGAACCCGGTCCAGGCTGCGGGCGCGATCGTCGTCACCTCGGCCAGCGGCAAAGGGAGCTCCGACGGCGGGGAGATCGCGACACTCGAGCCGATCAAGCTGGGACAGGAGATCGAGTCCGACGAGGGCGCCACCTTCTCGATCCTGATGGCCGATAACGCGATCATCCAGATGTGCAGCGGTGCGGCCCTCAGCTTCCATGGCGACACCGACCTCGGACCGCGTGTGATCGATCTCTCGAAGGGCGGGCTCAAGGCCAACGTGGCGCCGCGACCCGAGGACGAGCCCCTCGAGATCCACACGCCTGCCGCCATCGCGACCCTGCTCGGCACCGCCGTGCACCTTTACGTCGATCCGGAGACGGGGGAGACGGTCATCACCAGCATCGAGCATCACGTCCGCGTCGAGAGCCACGACCCGGACGTCGCGGGCTCGGTGGTCCTCGCTCCGGGCGAGCAGGTCCGGATCAAGGTCGGCGAGCAGCCTGGCCGCATCGTGCGCATCGACCCCCTGGTCTTCAGCCGCTCGAGCGATTGCCTCGACGACGAGGACTTCCGGCTCGCCGCGCTCTACGCCGAACGCGAACGGTTCCTCGACGAGCTGCGGGGCCCGATCATCATCGGTGACATCCCGACGGGACCGATCACCGCTGCGGTCAGCAGCGGGGCAGCGAGCCATATCCCGACGGTGGCAGGGATCGACTACCAGAACTCTTGCCTGCCCGGGGCGATCTGCGGGGAGGGCTTGAGCGGAAGTGTCGGCGACATACCCGTCATCGTCGATCCGATCCCGCCCACGGGACCGCCGACCGGGCCACCGAGGCCGTAGCTCCCGATCCGAGCCCGCTGAGCGAGTCGATCGACTCGGCGAGCGCCGGACCTCAATCGAGCAACGAGCCCTCGTAGTCCTCGGGCGCGCGGTACCCCATCAGCTGCAGCACCGTCGCCGCGACGTTGGCCAGCGTGCCGTGCTTCCGCTTCGCGTCCAGGCTGAGACTCTGGCCGGGCGCGTAGACATAAAAGGGCACGGGGTTGAGGGTATGGCTGGTCTTGACCTGGAGCGCGCCGGCTTCGTTGCGCTTGGGCTCGCCGCTCTTCTCGTCGATCTCGACCATGCAGTCCGCGTTGCCGTGGTCCGCCGTCACGATCAGCGCACCCTCCAGCTTCTCGATCACCGGCAAGAGCCGCCCAATCTGGAGATCGACCGCCTCGACCGCCAGGATCGCCGGATCGCGATATCCCGTGTGCCCGACCATGTCGCCATTGGCATAGTTGAGCCGGGCGTGGCGGAAGCGCCCGCTCTGCAGCTGGGCGATCACTTCATCGGTGATCTCGGCCGCCTTCATCCACGGGCGCTCCTCGAAGGGAAGATTGTCGCTCGGAATCTCGACGTAGCACTCGTGAGCCTCGTCGAAATACCCGCTGCGATTTCCGTTCCAGAAGTAGGTGACGTGGCCGAATTTCTGGGTCTCACTCACGGCGAGCTGATCGAGCCCGTTGCGTGCAAGGTACTCGCCCAGGGTGCGCTTGATCCTGGGGGGATCGACCAGGAAGCACGATGGCAGCATGAGATCACCGTCATATTGCATCATGCCGGCGTAGAGGACATCGGGTCGGCTGACGCGATCGAAGCCATCGAAGTCGTCGTTCTCGAAGGCCTGGCTGATCTCGATCGCGCGGTCACCGCGAAAGTTGAAGAGCAC
>CBDUYG010000420.1:0-3973 GCA_965371385.1 uncultured Myxococcales bacterium
CTTTGGACCTTTGGACCGTCGGACATTCCGAACAGGATCAGTCTGAGCCGCGTAAACCTCAATGATCCCCACTCGATTCGATCACTGGAACAACCAGCGACCTCCTCGACTGAGCGAGTCGAGCCCCGAGCATACGACTCAGTCGGAACGATATCAGCAAAAACAAGGCCTTGGCAACCAATACTGCGAATTGCCGGAAAATATCGCTCGGATTCCAGCCCACCCGGGCAGTATGACACACGTGTCGTCATCGGGAGACAAGGGCGCCCCCCATATCGAGCACCGAGTCCCCAGCGTCCGAAGAGCTCAAGCACCCGCGAAGTATGGAGGTTTCCGACACCGAAGTGCTTCCATCTGCGGCAGCGGGATGATGTGTCGTGCCTCGAATCCAGAGATCGGACAAAGCGAGGTCATGAGCCTCGCCCAGAAGCATCGACATGGGGCGATTTGCCGTCATTTCGCATTTCGAATCGTGAACCTCCCGGGGAGGCCCCATGGCACGGAGGCAACATCCGAAGATCTCGATTCTTCGCCCGTGTACGGCGGCCAACCGACCACGCTAGGCTCGCGAGATGGACCTCCGTATTGCCGGCGCGCTCGTCACTGGAATCGCCCTGGCCCTCCTGCTGATCGCCGAAAAGCGCAATTCGAAGCTCGGAGTCTGGATTGCGAAGCCGATCGCGGCGCTGGGTTATCTGACTCTCGCCCTGGCCTCGGGAGCGCTGGATTCGTCCTACGGGATCCTGATCCTCGTCGGCCTCGCCCTCTCGTTCTGGGGCGACGTGTTCCTGATTCCCGATGATTCACCTCGCATCTTCCAGGCCGGCGTCCTCTCCTTCCTGCTCGGTCACGTGGCGTTCACCATCGCCTTCTGGAGCAGTGGAATCGATTACATGGTCTCCGCGCTCGCCGCCGGCGTCGTGGTCGCTGTGGCGGCCGTGGTGCTGCGCTGGCTGATGCCGAACGTCGGCGAAGACATGAAGGTTCCCGTCAAGGCGTACGTCGCGGTGATCTCTCTCATGCTGGTGGCGGCGACGGGCTGCGCGGCAGCAGGCGAGCGTCCGGACATCTTCGCCGGCGCATTTCTATTCTACCTATCGGACCTCTCCGTCGCGCGAAACCGATTCGTCTCGCCCGGCTTCGTGAACACGGCCTGGGGCCTGCCCTGCTACTTCCTCGCCCAACTGATCCTGGCGGCCGGTGTGGCGGGCGCCTGACCTTCCCCGCGATTTATCTCACGAAGCCGCCGTGATAGGCTTGCCCGATGAATCCGACCCCGAAGAGCCCTGCCACGAATTCCGTCGACCCTTCCGCGAGTCAGGACCAGGGTGGCGAGCTCGATATCCGCTCCCTCGAAGCACTGAATCGGGGCCTGCGTGAGCTCATCCAGGAGGTGCGGGTGAGCCAGGCCCCGGCTGAAGCCGCCGATGAAGCGCGCGCCGCGATCGAGCGGGCGCGCGAAATCCTCGCTCCCCACGCCTACTCGGGCCCCTTCGCCCAGGCGAGCCTCGAGGGAGCGAGCCCCAACGAGCTGGCGTTCGACGACATCGCCGACTTTTTCCCCTACAGCCCGATCGTCGGCCCACGCAATCCGATCTCTCCACCGATTCGCTTCAAGGTGGTGGACGGCGTCGTCAGCGGCCGCGTGACCTGGGGAGCGACCTACTGCGGCCCGCCGAATCACGTTCACGGTGGCGTCGTCGCGTGCGCATTCGATGAACTCCTCGGCGCGGTCAACGTGGTGAATAAGGTCGGGGCCATGACGGGAACCCTGACGATCCGCTATCGGCGGCCGACGCCCCTCTTCGAGGAGATCCGGATGGAGGGCCGCCACACGGGTACCGAGCGAAGGAAGGTATTCGCCGAGGGGAAGATGTGGCACGGCGATACCCTGATCGCCGAGGCGGAGGGGATCTTCATTCGCATCGAGGGTGATTTCCGCGCGATGCTGACCTCCCGCACCCGGGGCTCCGGAGAGCCTGACGGCGATTCGGGCTCGACTCGTTGACGGAGGCCGAACGGGGCCCCGATCGGGCGCTGTGGATCCTGCTCTGCGGTGTCCTGATCGTCAACTTCCTCGCGATGCCGGCCCTGCGTTACGACGGGGATGCGATCGCCTGGGAGATGGAAGCGGAGTCCCTGGCCTATCGCGGCAACCTGGCGGTACGCCCGGGCATCCCCGCGCATCTCCCGCCCGGCGCCCCCTACTTCGCGTTCAATCCGGAGACGGGGTACTGGTACTCGAAGTACGGAATCGGAAACACGCTGATCTATGCGCTGCCCCTGCTATTCGAGCGCGTCGTTCTCTCCGGCAGACCGACGACCGGCTCGTCGGGAATCTTCGGTGAGTCGGGGGGCGCCGCCTTTCGTATCACCCGGCGGGTCGAGCTTTTCAACGCCTTCAATCTGCTGCTGAGCCTGCTCCTGGCCTTCGTGCTCTACCGACTATCGTCGCTCTTCACTGCGACCGGCTGGGTACGGATCATCTACGTCGCGAGCTGCTTCTATACCACCTACCTGTGGAACTACCTTCGCGCCCACTCGTCCCAGATCTACCAGTGCCTCTTCTTTTCAATCGCACTGCTCTTCCTATTCCGCTTCATGCGCAGGGCGAGAGAATCGGCTCCCGGGCAGGCTCTTCCCATCGCCGAGTCGCGCGACGTCCTCTGGAGCCTGCTCGCCCTCGTCGCCCTCTGCCTGGTGAAGCTCGCCTATCTGCCGCTCCTGGGCGTCTTCGGCATCGCGATCCTGCTGGCGCAGAAAGCTCCTGCCGAGAACGCGTTCGTCGCGATGATGGGGTCGCTGACGCGGAACCGGCGCCTCTACCTCAGCTACGCGCTGCCGCCGGCGCTCCTGCTGATCGCGGTCCTGCTCGCAGTCAATGACCTGAAGTTCGGCTCCCCCCTCAAGATGGGCTACGAGCGGGATACCAACCTCTTCGGAGGCGACCTCAGTGAATCGATCCCCGGCTATCTCATACACCCCCGGTACAGCATCTTCATCCACTTCCCCGTTCTGATCGTGGCTCTCTTCGGGTTCCCGAGCTTCTGGCGCTCACGCCGCTTCGAGCTGCTCGTGGTCCTCGCCGCCTTCCTGATGATGTTCGCCATCAACGCCAACTACGTGTTCTGGATGGGGGAGGCGGCCGTGGGACCACGCTATCTGCTCTTCGCCCTGCCGGCCCTCTCCCTTCCGATGATCCCGGTGCTCGAACGCATCCCCGGGGCCGGGCCGAACCGGGCGCGAGCAGGGATCGCGATCGGGGTGATCCTGCTGCTCGGCGCATCCGTGGTGGCGCAGCTGCGCATCAACGCTCTCGAGTTCCACTCCTTCTTCCGGCTGCGGACCTACTTCCTCTCGGATCCGGCAGTGGATCCCGAGCTCTTCGCCTACTTTC
Source organism: uncultured Myxococcales bacterium (assembly GCA_965371385.1). Taxonomy (GTDB): domain Bacteria; phylum Myxococcota_A; class UBA9160; order UBA9160; family UBA4427; genus CBDUYG01. The sequence continues at coordinate 3,398 of CBDUYG010000420.1, forward strand.
GCGACATCAACACCGCGCAGTTCAACGCCGAGCTGATGCGCTACGGCGAGACGGGTGTGCTGCCGCCCTACCTGCGCGACGCCCGCGAACGAATGTCACCGGATCGATTCGAACGCCTCGAAGAAAGGGTTCGGGCGCATTTGATGAGGAACTACTACTTCTGGTAGCGATGAACCGCGCGTTGGGGTGTCGGCGGGCCGTATCGCCTGCTGCCATCGGGCGACGGTTCGCTTGGGACGGCGGCTTCGCCTGGAACGACGATCCCGCCTGAACCGGCTCAGGCGGGATCGTCGAGGCCGACGCCCGTTCCGCCGAGCCCGCAGTAGCCGCCCGGAACCTTCGCGAGATACTGCTGGTGGTACTCCTCGGCATAGTAGAACTCCGGGGCGGGCAGGATCTCGCTGGTGATCTCCCCGTAACCCGCCGCCGTGAGCCGCGCCTGGTACTCCGCTCTCGACTTCTCCGCGGCAGAGATCTGATCGGGAGAGGTGCCGTAGATCCCCGATCGGTACTGGGTTCCGGCGTCGTTGCCCTGGCGCATTCCCTGGGTGGGATCGTGTCCCTGCCAGAAGATCT
>CBDUYG010000421.1:0-3969 GCA_965371385.1 uncultured Myxococcales bacterium
GAGCTCTACCGCGATCCCCTACGAAAGTTCCGAGTTGGAGGTCTTCGCCAACGCTTTCAACTGGAAGGACTACTGGGCCAGTGTGATCCGACCCTACGTCGGCGGGCGCGTACTCGAGGTTGGAGCCGGCCTGGGAGGGTCCACTGACTCGATTTGCAATGGCAGCGAAGTGGAGTGGTGCTGCCTCGAACCCGACCTCGAACTCGCCGAGCGCATCAGGGCGCGTATCGAGGCCGGGGAGCTGCCCGCGAATTGCACGGTCGAGGCCGGCATCCTCACGGATCTGCCCGCCACGCGCGATTGGGACACGATCCTCTACATCGACGTGCTCGAGCACATCGAAGACGCCGCGGCCGAGGTGCGCGAGGCTGTAGCACGGCTTGCACCGGAAGGGACGCTCGCGATCGTCACGCCCGCGCATGACTGGCTCTACAGTCCATTCGATGCGGCCGTCGGTCACTTTCGGCGCTACGATCGCAGCTCTCTCACCGCGATCATGCCGGATGACCTCGAACTCGTCTGCCTGCGGTACCTCGACAGCGTCGGAGTGCTCCTCTCGCTCGGCAATCGCATGCTGCTGCGCAGCTCCACGCCGAGCCACGAACAGATCGGCGTCTGGGATCGCTGGGTCGTGCCCGTTTCGCGACGGATCGATCCGCTGCTCGCGCACCGATTCGGCAAGACGATCGTGGGGGTCTGGCGGTACCCCGGGACACCCGACTGATCGACGACTCGGACTTCATCGTCCCGGGGCTGATGATATGATGCATGTCGGGACGCCCAATCACTTCTGTACTGGGCTCCGCACGCCGGCCCCACGGACGGGACCGGCGAAGATTCGAATGATGGAGCGCCGGTGAGCGCTGGCGGAACGCGATGACGGAGCACGATGACGACAAGGGGCAGTCCTTCAGCCCCGCGACTTCCCTCGTCACCTGGGCGCTCGCCTTCGTCTTCCTGATCGCAATCGACGTCGCGCTGACGCGCACCTCGATTCTCTGGGGACCGACGGCATTCGAGAACAGCGGCGGCATCCGAACCGTCTTTCCCCAGACCTATCAGGTGTTGCGCAAGATCTATGCGCCCGTGCGTCAGGGAGATGAGCGGGTGGCCCTGCTCGGCAACTCCCGGCTCGCGCTGGCGATCAAGGACTTCGGCGTCGAGAGCGCGATCGACGACCTGCAGCCGGGCCGGGACATCGTCGTCGACAACCTCGCGATCTTCGGCGCCTTCGTGGGCGATACCGCGATCCTCGCTCGTCACCTCGACGCCCTGGACCCCGATCTGGTCGTCGTGACGATCGGGGGGATGGAGCTCGGGCGCGCGGCCCTCAATCCGAACGCCAAGGGACCCAGCAGCCTGCTCGAGATCGGGTTCGCGGGCGCCCCCATCTTCGATCCCAGCATCACAGCCCGTCTCGATCGCTGGGCCCGCACCGTCTGGCCCCTCTATCGCTTTCGCGAGTTCCTGCGCGAGGCGATCCTCGATGATCTGCTGGGTCGACCCGACCCCGGGCCCCCGCCGGAGCGTTTCGCGACACGCATGGATCTGTTCCGTCATCTCTATGGCGAGCGTGCCCAGAGCGTATGGGACGCGCACTCGGGCTTTCTCGCCGATCAGACCCTCGACAACTTCACCGCTTATGTGAACGCAGTCGGCCCCGAGCATCTGAAGCGGCAGAGGGATCGGGTCAGGACGGCGCTCCCGATTGATGCGAGCTCGGCGGCGATCGTCACCCTCGACTGGTTCCTGACGGAGATGGCCGCCTCGGATCGCAAGGTGGTGATGCTGCTGATGCCCGAGAATCCAGTGCTGGCCCAGGACGAGAAGAAGGAGCTCCATCGACCCGGTCGCCTCGCATATGCGGCGAAGCTCGCGAGCGAGCTGGCGGCGAAGCACCGGATTCCCGTCATCGACGCTCGCGCCTGGCTCCCGGCGAGCGCCTTCCTCGATTTTCACCACCCCATTTTCGAGCCGGAGAGATTCGAACGCCTGCTCGCGAAGGAGATCCTGAATGCCCTCGATTCCTGAGCTTCCGCGGCCCGTGCGCATCGTCCTGCGAGCGGCCCTCTACGCGTCCCTGATCGCCCTGATCGTCATCTTCCTGCCGTCCGGGGATCACGTCTTCATCTACCAGGAGTTCTGATCCGGGCGGTATCGGCCGACGTTGGCCGGTTCTGGAGAGTGGGTAGGGTCTCCCCCCGGAATGCGGGCTAGATTCGCACGCCGATGATCCTCAGAAGAAGGTCGAGAGGCGAGTCGTCCGGCCACCGCTCGTGTGGACTGGGCATCTTCTCCGCCGTCAGCGTCCTCCTGACACTGACGGCCGGCGCTTCCGTCGCCGGAGCCGGACAGCTGCCCGAGCCAGGGCATATCTCTGCGCCGGTGACGAGCTTCGATCCGGATCGCGATGTCTTCCACTTCCCGAACAGACTGCGTTGGGATTACGGTCTGACTCAGTTCGACACTCCACCGCCGAAGGAGCCGGGCCCTGATGACTTCGACGCAAGATTCAATCAGCACTGCGGCCAGATGCTGCGCGCGGCTCGCCAGTTCTTCTACGCCGCACGCTTTGCCCCCGAAGCTTCGCGCGTCAGCCAGGACGAGTATCGGGCGCTGCTCGCGAGGGTGATCGAGAGCGATCCGCGGGTGACCCGGCCGGCCAGAGCCCCGATCGTGATCCCCGGATACAGCGATCTCTATGAGTTCAGCGAGATCAACGTGGGGATCACGAAGGAAGCGTTGGGGGGAAGCCTGGAGACCTACCGCCAGCGAGGCAACTGGCGGATGATTTTCTCGTTCTCACCGAAGCAGCGGCGCAAGACCGCCGAGTCCCTGCTCGCATCCCTCGAGGCCGGCCATCCTCCCATTGTCCATATCTTGCGCTTTCCCCACATCACGGTGAACCACAACCTGCTGCTCTATCGCGCCGAGGCGACGACGACGCAGATCCGCTTCGAGGCCTACGATCCGAACTCCCCCCAGGTTCCCGTCATGTTGCGCTATGACCGCGCCTCGGCGGAGTTCGATCTCTCTCCCACCCGGTACTGGGCCGGCGGTACCCTGAACGCGTACGAGGTCTTTCATGGCCGGCTCTACTGATCTTCGCCGCGTCATCTCGATGATTCTCCTGCTCGCCCTCACGAGCGGATGCGCGACGGGTGCACTCGTCAATGCGGGCCGCCAGCGCGATCGCGTGCTCGGCTTCGATCGCGCCTATACCGACGGGGACCGGCTCTGGCTCGTCTATCGCGCAGAGCGAATCAACAGCGGGGGCGATCGGTTGGGGATTCGTGATCGAGCGGCGAGGATCCGAATCGCCGACCTCGACCCCACGCTCCTTCATCCGGTCGACGCCTTCCCCGTGGAGCATTTGAAACCGACTCAAGTAGCGACGGCAGATCTGACGCGGGTGACGCTCGTGCGGGATGTCGAGGCGGCAGGGGAGGCGGAGGAGAACGAGCCTCCGAGCCTCCGAGTCGTGAGCGCCGAGGAAGCCGATATCGGTTTCGACGCCGAGCGCCTTCCCGGCGCGGTTGCCGGCGCGTATCTTCGCGCGACCGTCCTGGACCAGCACAGGGTCGCGCCCTGGGTCGTTCCGATCTTTCCCGTTGCCCTGGCATGGGACGCGGTGGCCGTACCCTTTCTTGCCATCCTTGCCGTCCCGAGCTTCGCGGGATCGAAGTGAGGTCGATCGTCGAGCGCGTCTTCGCGTTGCTGCCCCTGCTCTGTCTCTTCTGGGCCCCCACGGCCGACTCCGAGGACGAGACGAGCTGGCAACGCTTTCGCTCCGAGGAAGCCGGCTTCGAGATCGAGCTGCCGAGCGAGCCCAGCCACGAGTTCTCTCGACGCTGGACGATCGCGGGGCGCCTCTCGCATCACCATTACAGCGTTCGACATCCCCGGGCGAATTTCGACATCGAGCGGATCGAAATGCCCGCCGTTGCGGTCTACTTCCTCTCCGCCGAT
>CBDUYG010000422.1:0-3968 GCA_965371385.1 uncultured Myxococcales bacterium
GAACGAGGCGATCTTGCTCTCGACCTTGTAGGCGGCGTCCAGGTCGAGGGCGAGGCCGCGCATCACGCTCTCCTTCGTGGCCTGCACCGCGAGGGGAGCGTTGACGGTGATGCGCCGCGCCCACTCGAAGGCTTTGTCCATGAGCTGATCTTCGGGGACGATCTCGTTCAGGAGGCCGAGCTCGAGGGCGCGCTCGGCCGGGAACTTCTCTGCCGTGAGGAGGAACTCCATCGCCGCCGGGAAGGCGAGCTGGCGCGGCAACCTCACGGTGGTGCCGCCGCCCGCGAAGAGGCCCCGCTTGGGCTCCATCACGCCGAAGCTCGCGTTCGGGGTCGCGATTCGGATGTCGACGCCGCCGAGCATCTCCATCCCGCCCGCGACGCAGGGGCCGTTCACTGCGGCGATCACCGGCTTGTAGAGCTTCATGTTACGCAGAACGGCGTAGGTTCCATCGCTGAGCTTGCAGCCGTCGAGCTCCGCAACCTCGCCCGCCGCGATCTTCTTCTGGAGCTTGGTCACCTGGGGGATGAAGGTCTTGAGATCGGCTCCCGCCATGAAGTTCCGACCGACACCCGTGACGATCGCGCACCACGCATCATCGTCGTAACGAAAGTCGCGCCACGCCGCGGCTAGATCGCGGAAGTGATACATATCGAGGGCGTTCTTCGTCTCGGGCCGGTCGATGGTAATGACGACGATATGGTCGTCCGTCTTCTCGGTGTGGATCGGCATCTTCCGGAAACTCTCCTGCTGGATTCGTGGATGAATTCTTCGCGCGAGGCCTGCCCGCGGCAAGGCGGATTGTAGTACCCGTGTGCGAGTTGTCTTCGGGTCTCGCGAAACTCGGAGCTCGAGCAATACCCATTTCACGACGAAATCGTTTCCTCAACGACAAAGCCCATCGGTCGGGCGCGGACCGATGTGGACTGATGAGGACCGACACCTCCCCCTCCGGGGCAGCATTCGGCTTGGGCGCCGACCAGACTCTCCACTTCGGATATCGTTCCGCATCCCGCTCCAACCATCGCCCTCGCACACCCGGCGTGATGAAGACGCCAAGCAGAGCAGCGAAGGCGAAGCCAGGGTGAGCTTCCCCGCTTCACCCTCCGGACGAAAGGAAGCTCAAATGGGTCCCCTCGCGGGCTACAAGATCATCGAAATCTCGGGGATCGGCCCCTGCCCCTTTGGCGCCATGATGCTCTCGGACCTCGGGGCCGACGTAATCCGCGTCGAACGCCTCGGCGCGGGGATGTGGGCGAAGCCCGCGCTCGATCTCCTGAACCGGGGACGCCGCAGCGTCTCGATCGACCTCAAGAGCCCCGCCGGCGCCGACGCGCTCCTGCGCCTGGTCGAATCCCACGACGCCCTGCTCGAGGGTTTTCGGCCCGGTGTGATGGAGCGACTGGGGCTGGGGCCGGACGTCTGTTTCGAACGAAACCCGGGGCTCGTCTACGGACGCATGACGGGCTGGGGGCAGAGCGGCCCCCTGGCCGACGCAGCGGGTCACGACATCAACTACATCGCGCTCGCGGGAGCCCTGCACCCGATCGGCCGCGCGGGCGCCCCGCCCACCGTGCCCCTCAACCTGGTCGGCGATTTCGGAGGCGGCGGGCTCCTGCTCGCCTATGGCGTGTTGGCGGCGCTCCTCGAGCGCGTCCACTCCGGCCGCGGGCAGGTCGTTGATGCGGCCATGGTCGACGGAGCCGCGGCCCTGATGACCATCTTCCATTCCACCCAGCAGGTGGGCTTCACGAACGACGAGCGTGGCACGAACCTGCTCGACTCCGGGTCCCACTTCTACGACGCCTACGAGACGAGCGACAGTCAATGGATCTCGATCGGCTCCTTCGAGCCCAAGTTCTATGCCCTTCTGCTCGAGAAGCTCGAGCTCGATCCCGCCGAGTGGCCGCAGATGGAGCGGGAGGAGTGGCCCGCCTTGAAGAAGAAGATCGGTGCAATTTTCAAGACCCGTACACGGGATGAGTGGTGCAAGCTGCTCGAGGGCAGCGATGTCTGCTTCGCGCCGGTACTCACGATCGCCGAGTCACGCGAGCATCCCCACGCGAAGGCGCGTGGGACCTATCTCGAAATCGACGGTGTGGCGCAGCCCCGGCCGGCGCCGCGCTTCAGCCGCACCGACTCCGAGATCCAGCGCCCGCCCTCGACGCCGGGCCAACACACGGACGAAATCCTGGGGGAAGCGGGCTTCAGCGCCGGCGAGATCGCCGAGCTCAGGAAGAGCGGAGCGGTCAGCTGAAACGACCGCCCCCCAGGCCTCACTCGGGGCGCTTCGATCGTGCCCGGTAGGGACACCGCCCACCCGCGCAGGCTCAGCTGCTCTTCGGCTCCTTGTGGAGCTGATGGACATCGGCCTCACCGGGATGGATCCCCGCCGCCTCGCTGAGCTCGTCGAAGGAGGTCTGTACTCCCTTTCGAAAGCTGTCGAGATCCGGAATCAGCTCGTAATCGGCGTTGAACCCCCAACACAGGTTGCCGTTGTAGCTGAAGAGCGCCACACCGAGGCCCGTATTCTCGAGCAGGGGAACCTGGGGGAAGGATTCGAGCAGCTCGTTCCCCATCATGTAGAGCGGAAACTGGGGACCCGGAACATTGGTGACGATCATGTTGATCGGCCCCGAGGCGGCGCGTGCGCCAAGTGACAGAAGCACGCCGGGTGTCAGCTCCGCGACCGCCATCATCATCTCGACTCCGAGCGCCTGCTGGGACGACTTCAGCTCCTCGGTCATCTCGTGAATGATTTCGAGGCGCCGCAGGGGGTCGGCCTCGGCGACCGGTAGCTGGACGATCCAGGACGAGACCTTGTTCCCCATATGTCCCTTGTCCTCGTCGCGGCGGAGGCTGACGGGTGCCGAGACTCGAAAGTCGACATCGTCGAGGCGCACGAGACGGCGCGTCAGGAAGTCGCGTACCGCCCCGGCCACGACCGCGAGCACGATGTCGTTCACGGTACAGCCGAGGGCCCTCCGGACGAGCTTCACATCCGCGAGCGGCATCGTGAGCCAGTCGCAGCGGCGATGGGGTCCGAGCGTCCCGTTCATCGGCGTTTCGGAGGATCCCTTCACCACGTAGCCTGCGAGCTTCGCCAGCGCTTTGAGCCGAATTTCGACCTCTTCGCGCAGGTCGGCCGTCTCACGGCGGAAGGTCTGGAAGCTGCGAAGAGCCTGGAAGGGCATCGTGGCCCGGCGGATCGCCTCGTCGCGAACGAGATCGGTTGCCGTGGGCACGGGCCGGGGAATGAACTTGGGCGCGTCAGTCGGTGGCGAATGCTTCGGATCGGGCGACATCAGGATCTGGGCGAGGTCCGCGCCCGACTCCCCGTCGAGCATGCAGTGATGCATCTTCGACACCATCGCGAAGCCCCCCTCGGCGAGCCCCTCCACCACCCACATCTCCCAGAGCGGCCGCGCGCGGTCGAGCTGAAGAGACATGATGCGGGCCGAGAGCTGCTTGAGTTGCTCCATGTTCCCCGGCTGGGGAAGGCTGGTGTGACGAACGTGATACTCGAGGTTGAAGTCGCGATCGTCGACCCAGACGGGCATGTTGGCGAGAGGGATCCACTTCAGCTTCTGGCGGTAACGCGGGATCAGGTGCAGAACGGACTCGATATTGCCCTTGATGGCCTTGAAATCGACCCCGCCTGCATCATTGATCAGCGGACCCGGCTTGTAGATCTGGGTCGCGGCGATGTGCATGGGAACATTGGGGCTCTCGAAGACCAGGAACGATGCGTCTTGAGCGCTCAGGCGGTCATAGTTGTAGTGGGACATATCCGGGATTCTCCATCTCGAGCATGGAACCAGAGGCCGACACTCGACGGGTCTACGGGTCTACGGCTCACTGTCCCGTTTCCCATCGCGGTTGACAAGTTCTGACGCTGGAAATCCCCTCCGGTTGTGGCCTCAAACGGCCGTTTCCAGCTTCACGCCGAGATTCTCAGCGCGCTTCTC
>CBDUYG010000423.1:0-3966 GCA_965371385.1 uncultured Myxococcales bacterium
CGCCCACCAAGGAGGCTCCGGATCGCGCGCTCGCCGACCATGCAAGACTCCTCTCCTTCTGGGTCGAGAAGATCATGAGTTCCGCGGCCAGAAGACTCGGCCTCCAGAGCAGCTGAGTCCAGCTATCCGCCTTCACCAGAGCTGGGTCGAGCCAGAGTCGTCGGCGATCCGGCCCGATCCGAGACCCTCGATGCCACACCCACTGGGATCGAGATAGCAGAGCCTCTCTCCTCAGCTGGCGCCTTTCAACTCCTTCCCTGCTCCCGACGAAGAGCCCGGCTCCATTTCACGGCATTCTGGACTCGAGGCGTTGCAACTGAATAGGGCGGGAGTGTCCATCGTTTTTCCATGCAGATCGGCCGTACGTGCGGTGTATGTGCAGGTTCAGCCATGAGGGTCTCTGGAGCTGAACAGGTAGTGGTTTTCAAGACCGCTGCCGGAGGCCGCCCGGCCACCTCTCCGCGATGGAGATCAATGGATTACATTGCTCGATCGGTCTAGTCATTCAATCGATTCACGCTTGATGCATGCAGCGCTTCTGTCCGTCCGAAACGTACCGAAGAGGAGGATCAATCGGCAGAGACGCCAACGACCACACAGCCGAGATTGACATCGCCGCCATTCGCTGGCGAAACCGGAAGCACGTATGCATCCGGAGATTCCGATTTCTACTTGACATCAGGTTCTCCATCGGATTTAGACGGCTGCAATCGCTTCGCTGTTGGTGTCCGAGAGTGGAACATGATCTCTCTGAAACTCATATGGCGACGAGGCCTCCCACTGGGCCGAGCCTGCAATCCGTTTGTCACGGGCAACTGCGATCGTGTATCGTCGCGGCTTGCATCGCCTCCGCACTCCCACACCGTTCGAACGAGTCATCCTCGGACTCCTGCTAGGTGTCCTGGCTGGCCTCTTCTTCGGCGAGCCCGCAGGCACGCTCTCCATCGTCGGTGACGCGTACATAAAGCTACTCCAGATGACCGTGCTTCCCTACGTCTTCGTCTCGCTGGTGTCGGGGCTCGGCGGCCTGGACGCAGCGATGGCACGACGCATCGGAACCCGCGGCGGCGCGATGATCCTGGTACTTTGGGGAGTCACGCTCGCGACTCTTATGTGCGTCCCCCTCGCCTACCCGAATTGGACGTCGGCCGCATTTTTCAGCACCAGCCTGGTGGCCGAGGGCGAGGCTTTCGACCCACTGGCCCTCTACCTGCCCTCCAACCCGTTCTATTCGCTGAGCCACGGCGTCGTGCCTGCCGTCGTGCTCTTCAGCATTGCGCTGGGGCTGGCACTGATCTCCGTCGACGACAAGCAGGGCTTGCTGAGGGGACTGCGCAACCTCAGCGACGCGCTGATGAAGATTGCTTCCTTCGTCGGCAAGCTCGCACCCATCGGGGTCTTCGCGATCTCGGCATCCGCAGCGGGAACGCTGGAGGTGGAAGAGCTGGCTCGGCTACAGGTCTTCTTCTGGGTCTACCTGACGGCCTGGGTGGTGCTGGCCTTCTGGACGCTCCCCATGTTGGTCACCCGGGCAACGCCGTTCACCTACCGGCAGGCTCTCGGCCATTCGCAGGAAGCCATGGTGACCGCCTTCGCGACGGGGACGGTCCTGGTGGTGCTCCCGATGATCGCCGAGCGTTGCAAGGAACTGCTGGCCGAGCGTGGGCTCGACGATCCGAATACCGACTCCACCATCGACGTGATGGTCCCGACCGCTTACAGCTTCCCCAGCGCCGGCACTCTGCTGGGCCTCGGCTTCATCCTGTTCGCAGCCTGGTACGTAGGCACGCCGCTGTCCGCGGGCGACTATTCGTCTTTCGTCGTGGTGGGAGCACTCGTGGCGTTCGGATCGATGGCGGTCGCAATACCGTTCATGCTCGACTTCTTCTCGCTCTCTGCGGACCTGTTTCAGCTCTACCTGCTCGCTAGCGTCGTCACCGCACGATTCGCCACAGCGCTTGCCGCCATGCACGGCGTGGTAGTGTGCCTGCTGGCCGCGAGCGCCGTGCTCGGGAAGCTGAGCCTTCGCCGGCTGGCCCAGGCCACTGCCGTCAGCATCGTCGGTACGGCGGCCCTGATGTTCGGGCTCGGCTTCGTACTGACGCACGCCATTCCCTACGCGTACACGGGCGAGCAGGACTTCCTCTCCCGATCGCTCCTCTCCCCGAAAGTCGCGGCTGTTCAGGTCGACTCGCTTCCGGCCCTCTCGCCGGCGGATCTGGCGAAGCCAAGACTCGACGTGATTCGCGAGCGCGGCGTGCTGCGAGTGGGTTACGAGCCGGAGCGGCTGCCTTTCGCTCACCGGTCCTCGACCGGCGAGTTGGTCGGCTTCGACCTCGACATGCTGCACGAGATCGCCCGCGACATCGGCGTGACTCTCGCGCTGATTCGCATCGACCTGGAAAGTGGGATCCAGTTTCTCGAGGATGGCCGAATCGACGTGATTATCGGCGGGCTGGCCGTGACGCCCCAGGAAGCACCCCGGGTGGCTTACTCACAATCCTACATGGAGCAGTCGGTCGGCCTCATCATGCGGGACCATCGCCGCAACGAGTTCGCCGAGCTCGCCCAGATCCGAGAGGAAGATGACCTTCGCATCGCCGTGCCCAGGGGCCGTCACTACGAGCAATTGCTCCACTACTGGCTGCCCAACGCAGAGCTCGTTTCGATCGACTCGCCTCGGAAGTTCTTTCGGAATGAGCTCGACGACATCGACGCGCTGGCATTCTTTGCCGAGCCCGGCTCGGCCTGGACCCTGGTGTACCCGGACTTCAGTGTCGTGGTGCCGCGCGGGCTGCACAGCAAGGGAACCACCGCCTTCGCCCTCCCGCTTCGCCAGTCGGAGTTCGTCCGCTTCATTGACAACTGGCTCGAGCTGAGCGACAAGAACGGCGCTACCGAACTCTACTACCGCCACTGGATCCTGGGTCTCGACGACGAGCGCCGGGAGCCCCGATGGTCGATCATGAGGAACATACTGGGCTGGGGCGTGAGCGACGGATCGCGCGCCAGGGTCACGGAGGAACGCTGAATGTGTCGCTGGCTCGCGTACTCGGGAAATCGAATTCCCCTGGAAGAGATGGTGCTGCTTCCCGAACACTCGCTGATCGACCAGAGCATGTCGGCGAAGTTGACGCCCAAGCCGACCAACGGAGACGGCTTCGGGCTGGGCTGGTATGGCCGCAATGGTGAGCCGGGCGTGTATCGCGGAGTTCAACCTGCTTGGAACGACGCGAACCTCAAGGATCTGGCCCACCACCTCGAGTCCGGAATGTTCCTGGCTCACGTGCGGCGCTCCACCGGCACTCCCGTGCAGCAGTCGAACTGCCACCCTTTCCGTCACGGCAACTGGTTGTTCGTACACAACGGCCTCATCTTCAGATACGACGAGATCCGCCGGAGCATGCTGCTCGAGATCGACCCCCTGCTGTTTCCGGAGATCCGTGGCAGCACCGACTCGGAGCTGATGTTTCACCTGGCCTTGACCTACGGCCTCGCGGACGACCCGATCGGTGCCTTGGAGCGAATGGTCGGGCTGGTCGAGAAGCTCGCGAAGCAGGCCGATATCGAGCACGCCATGCAGATGACCGTCGGGGTCACCGAGGGCACGACGCTCTATTGTGTGCGCTACTCGACGATCCGTGACTCCCGCTCACTCTTCTATACCACCGACGTCTCGGCTCTGCTCGAACTGTACCCCGACGAGGATCTGTCGGTCTTCACGGACAGTTCACGCGTGATCACTTCCGAGCCCCTCGATGAGCTGAGCGACGTGTGGAACCCGGTTCCCGAGTCGAGCTCGATCATCGTGCACGGCGAGGATATCGAGCTGAGGCCGTTCGAGCCGCGCGAGCCCTGATCAAAGTACGGGACGGGGGAGCGCCCGGCTTCGGTGGATTCTCTTTCTTCAGGTAGAATCTGGGCTTGCGAACCGAAACCGAGGGTCTCATGCGCATCGCCATCCCC
>CBDUYG010000424.1:0-3935 GCA_965371385.1 uncultured Myxococcales bacterium
GGTCTTCCGCGCCAGCGGGGCGCCTCGTTCCTGGTGCTGTCCTGGGACGGCTCGCCGATCGGTGCCCGCAGCGACGGAAGCGAGGAAATCGAGATCCCGGCCCTCGGGCGCTTCGAAGTGACGCGGGTGCAGGCTCGGACTGCGCCAGCACAAAGTGTCGTGATTCGCTTCAGCGATTCGCTCGACGCTGGGCAGGATCTCGCGGGGCTCGTGCGCATTGGCGGGAAGGACGTGCGTGCGACCATCTCCGGCAATACGATCCGCGCCCATCCGGCCGAGCCGATGAAGGGCAGCGTCGTCGTGCGGGTGGAGGCGGGGATTCGCAACATCGACGGCGATCGGCTTGCCAGGGGTGCTTCGCATGCGGTCGAGTTCCCGATCGTGAAGCCCGGAGTTCGATTCGCCGGCAAGGGCGTGATCCTGCCCCAGAGCGATGTCCTCAGCATTCCGATCGAGGCGGTGGCGGTGGACTCCGTCCAGGTGACGGCCTTTCGCATCTACGAGGACAACGTCGCCTGGTTCCTGCAGTCGAACGGCCTCGATGGTCAGCATCAACTCAAGCAGGTGGGACGCTATCTCTGGCGAAAGACGATCGACCTCAATCCCGCAGCCTCGGAGTCGTGGACCCGTTACGCCCTCGATGCGAGCGAGCTTCTGCGCGCCGACCCCGGCTCGATCGTGCGGCTCGAGCTCTCGATCAACCGCGGCAACTCAACCTATGCCTGTTCCGACGAGGCGGCGGAGATCGAGCCCCGGCTCGAGAAGCCATTCCGAAGCTACGACGATTCCAACAGCGTCGAGGCGAGCCACTGGGACACGTTCGAGCAGCTGTTGGGCGGCGCCGCAAAGGTCAGCTGGCGAGAGCGCGAGGATCCCTGCAAGGACTCCTATTTCTTCTATTCACGTGACGCCCGCGCCGCGCGCAACTTCCTGCCCTCCAACATCGGAGTCATGGCCAAACGCGGCGACAGCGGTGCGATCCACATCACCACGACGGATCTGCGCAGCGCCGAGCCCCTGCCGGGAGTCGAGTTGGAGCTTCGCAGCTTCCAGAACCGCCACCTTGCCAGCGTGACGAGCGACGCGCAGGGGTTCGCGGTCGTCGATCCGCCAGCGACGCCCTTTACGCTGATTGCGCGCAAGGGAGAGGAGCGAGGCTATTTGAAGCTCGCCCGGGCCTCGGCGCTTCCGACGAGTCACTTCGACGTGGGAGGCGAGAAGGTCCATCAAGGGCTGAAGGGGCACATCTATGCCGAACGCGGCGTATGGCGGCCGGGAGACGAGATCCACCTCGTCTTCGTCGTGCGCGATCCCGAAGGCAAGATCCCGCGTGAACATCCGGTGAGTGTTTCTCTCTTCGACCCGAAAGGGCGAGAGGTCGATACGCAGACGAACATCGATCCGATCGGCCGATTCTACGCCTTCACCCTGCGAACCGAGGAGGAGGCGCCGACCGGTCGCTGGATCGCCCGGGCGCAGCTCGGGGGGATGAGCTTCGAAAAGGTTCTGCGGATCGAGACCGTGATCCCGAATCGATTGAAGGTGCAGCTCGATTTCGAGCAGGAGCTGCTGCTGGAGTCGGAGATGCCGCTCAGCGGTGAAGTCTTCGGGCAGTGGCTGCACGGGGCGGATGCCTCGGGCCTGAAAGCCGATGTCGAGCTGCGGCTGAGCTCCCGACCGACTCGCTTCTCGCGCAACGTCGATTACACCTTCGACGACCCCGCGCGGCGTCTCGACGGCAAGCCCGAGAATCTCTTCGAAGGAGAGCTCGACGAAACCGGGCACGCCCGGTTCGAAGCGGAGGTCGAGACGAACTCACAAGCGCCCGGGATGCTGAGCGCACACTTCACGACTCGTGTCTTCGAGGAGGGAGGCGGCTTCTCGACCGATCGCGTGACCATCCCCTACTCACCCTATGAGCGATACGTCGGGATCCGGCTTCCGAAGGGAGACTCCGCGAGGGGGATGTTGCTGACGGATGATAAGCAGGAGGTGCAGATCGCGACCCTCGACCCCCACGGCGAGCCCGTCTCGGCCGAGGGCCTCGACGTGCGTCTCTACAAGATCGATTGGAAGTGGTGGTGGGACCGCTCGCCCGATTCCCTGGCCCGTTTCGCCAGTGCGTCGTACAACCAGACGGTCGAGCTGGGAACGGCCTCGACGCGCGATGGGTTCGGCTCGTGGAGCTTCGAGATCCACGCGCCGAATTGGGGCCGCTACCTCGTTCGTGTCTGCGATCGCAAGGGCGGGCACTGCGCCGGGAAGACCTTCTACATCGACTGGCCGGGCTGGGCGGGTCGCGCGCAGCCCGATGGAGGGCCCGGGGCGAGCGCGCTCACCCTGACGTCTGACAAGCCGAAGTACCGCGTCGGTGAGACGGCGAAGATCCGGCTTCCGGCGGCACGGCAGGGCAGGGCGCTGCTGAGCCTCGAGACGGGGTCGCGTGTGCTGGCTCAGCGTTGGATCGACTTCGAGGAAGTCGCAGAGGGTGAGCAAGGCGAGCGTGACGTCGAGATCGCGATCACCCGGGACATGGCCCCCAACGTCTACGTGAGTGCGACGCTGCTGCAACCTCACCAGGGCAAGCAGAACGACCGGCCGATCCGGCTCTACGGAACGATTCCCCTCGAGGTCGAGGATCCGCAAACCCGGCTCCAGCCCTCCATCACCGCACCGGACGAAATCAAGCCGCGCGAGACGTTCGAGCTCGAGGTGTCGGAGCAGAATGGCCGGGCGATGATCTATACCGTGGCGATCGTCGATGAGGGGCTTCTCGGCCTCACGCGCTTCACCACTCCGGATCTCCACCGGGCCTTCTATCGTCGGGAGGCGCTCGGAGTGCGGACTTGGGATCTCTACGACTACGTCATCGGGGCCTACGGAGGGGAGCTGGAGCGACTGCTGGCGCTCGGGGGAGATGGGGCGGCGGAATCGATCGACCCGAGGGACGAGAAGAAGCGGTTCCCGCCCGTAGTGCGCTTCCTGGGGCCCTTCGGGCTGGAGGTCGGCGAAACCGCGATCCACGAGGTCGAGCTGCCCGACACCATCGGAGCCGTGCGAATCATGCTGGTCGCGGGTAGCGATGACGCCTACGGCTCGGCGGAGAAGAGCGTCTTCGTGCGTGACAAGCTGATGCTCCTCGCGACGCTGCCCCGGGTGCTGGGGCCAGGGGAAGAGTTTCGCCTGCCCGCAACGGTCTTCGTGACGGATCCCAATGTGAAGAACGTCGAGGTCGAGCTCGACGTGGATGATCACTTCGAGGTGAAGGGCGATTCGCTGGCGAGGCTGCAGTTCGAGAAGACGGGTGATCAGCTCGCCTTCTTCAGCGTCGAGACCCGGCCACGCCTCGGTCGGGGTCACGTCGCTCTTCGTGCACGGGGAGAAGGGGCGAGCGCCGAGCATCAGGTCGCGATCGAGATTCGCGCGCCCAACCCCGAGACGGTGCGGCAGGTTCGCCGAGTGCTCCAGCCGGGCGAACGCTGGAGCACCGAGGTCGTGCCGCACGGAATGGCGGGGACCAATCGAGTGGGTCTCGAGGTGTCGTCGGTGCCGTCGATGAATCTCGGACGCCGTCTTCGCTACCTCATCCGCTATCCCTACGGCTGCGTCGAGCAACTGACGTCATCCGTCTTTCCTCAGCTATTCCTGCCCTCACTGGTGCGGCTGGAGGACGGTCAGGCGAAGGAGGTGCAGAGCAACGTCTCTGCGGGGATCGGCCGGCTGCGAGCGTTCCAGATGGGAAGCGGAGCGTTTGCGTACTGGCCCGGTTCCTATCGAGGCGAGAGCGACTGGGGCACGAGCTATGCGGGGCACTTCCTCGTCGAGGCCTCGCGGCTTGGGTACCACATCCCGGTCGGCATGCTCTCGGATTGGCTCGCGTATCAGCGCCGAGCGGCGCAGTCGTGGCTGACGGGTGGAGGGAGGTCGGCGCTGGG
>CBDUYG010000425.1:0-3930 GCA_965371385.1 uncultured Myxococcales bacterium
TCGAAGACTTGATTCTCCCACAGCCAGGCCATCAGCTCGCTGCGAAGATCCTCGGGTGAAAGGCCGCCCAGCGCCTTGTCGAGGCGACGCCGAAGCTCGGTTGCGTTGGGGATACGGCTTCTGGCCTTCGAGCGCAGACAGCCTCGCACCATCCGGGCCAGGAAGCGCGGAGTCCCGGGGCGACGCCTGCGGAGTCGAACATACTTCTCGCGTTGCATGCGCGAGAGCAGCCCGTCGGCCTCGGCTCCCTCTTCGGGTTCCGGATAGGGAAGGCAACCGGAGAGGATCTCGTAGAGAATGACTCCCATCGAGAAGACATCGCAGCGTGCATCCACCCTTTCGCCAAGCATCTGCTCGGGAGGCATGTAGGGCGGTGAACCGATCATGACACCGGTGCGGGTGAGGCTTGATCCCGAGGCCTCCAGGGCCAGGCCGAAGTCGGCGATCTTCACCTCGCCGCGACGGCCGAGCAGGATGTTCTGGGGCTTGAGGTCACGGTGCACCGTGCCGTGGGCATGAATCTCCTGCAGACCGCGTGCGATCTCGAGGCACACCATGGCTGCGATGCGCCAGGGCATCGGTCCGCAGCGCCCCATGGCGGTCGCGAGGTCTACACCATCGACGTACTCCTGGGCGATGAACTCATTGCCCCGCCAACTGAAACAGTCGTAGACCGCGACGACGTTCTGATGATGGATTGCTGCCGCTACCCGCGCTTCGCGCCGAAAGCGCTCGGCGAGATCGGGAAGCTCGACGAGATCGCGACGGATTTTCTTGATGACCGCGGGCCGGTCGAGGGAGATCTGGCGGGCGAGCAGAACCTCGCCCATGCCCCCACTGCCGATCTCGGCCTCGACGCGGTAGCTGCCAAGGGTCTTCCCGATTAATTTCGACATGTCGTTTGCTCTCGAGTTCGAGCACCACACCCGGGCGCCGGGCGGGTCGCCCGGGCGCGGGGCAGGCCTCGCTCAATCCTCGGGCAGGAGGTAGGTCCCGGCTTTCTCGGCCAGGCGTTCGATCAGGAACTGGAAGGAGTGCTCCCCGAGACAGATCGAATCGCCGTGCTTGAGGTCCCCAACCAGAGCCTGACTGCCGTTGACCAGCATTCCATTCGTGCTCCCGAGGTCGCGGATCCGGAACGAGCCATCGGTCCACTCGACGGCCGCGTGCTCTCGCGACATCGAATTGTCGTCGAACTCGAGATCGACCCCGGGGCCGCGCCCGATCACGGTCTGGTCCTTGCGAATCAGGTACTCGCTCCCCGCAGCCGGACCCTTCGTGAGCACCAGGGTCACGAGGTAGCGCTCGAGGAATCCGCCCCCGTCGCCGGTATTCTGCGGTCGTTTCAGCTTTCGGGTGCGTCCGTCCTGCATGGGATTTCCTCCTCGATGGGCCCCCCGGATGATCGGCGCTCGCACCCCTGGCCTTGAGGGGTAAAGACCCCGAATACAACGTTGATGCGAGTCGTCGTCAATGCGCAGATATGACTGTATACGACTGAAATAAAAGGGAATCATCGCAGGCCGACGCGAGAGGGATGGACGGGAGGACTCAGGCGTCGGGAAAGCGCGGCACGATGCTCGAGAAGGCCACCGTCTCGGAGCACGCCAGCAAGTCCACGACGTGGCGCGCGATCGTTTCGGGCTCCATGGTGCGGCCGAAGAGGAGGCCACGCTTCACCCACTCTCCGGCGTAACGACCGGCCTCCTCGCTCCACCCGCTCGCCATCTCGGTCCCCCCCGTGTCCCCGACCGAGACCCGGGTGAACCCGACCTCTCGCGCTTCGTCGTGCCAGCCCTCGATCAATCGATCGAGGGCGGCCTTCGAGGTCGCGTAGAGAGAGAGTCCCGGGCGCGGCGGGCCCGAGGCCGCGATCGAGGAGAGGTAGAGCGCGCGACCCCGGCTCGCGCAGAGATGGGGCAGGGCGGCACGTGTGACGAGCGAAGCCCCGACGACGTTGATGTCGAGGGTCTCGCGCCAGAGTTCGGCATCGGCGTCGGAAAGGGGGCAGAGGGTTGCGGTCCCGGCCGCGTACACGAGCGCATCGAGTCCGGCGAGGGTCTTCGCCGCGAAGGCGACCGACTCCTCGCACTGGTCGCCCTCACGCACGTCACAGGCCCGTATCTCGATCCCCGCGCCCGCTTCGTCGCGAAGTGTTTCGAGGCGATCGCTCCGCCGCGCCGTCGCCACGACACTTGCACCCTCGCGAACCAGCTCGAGCGCGATCGCGCGGCCGATTCCCGAAGAGGCGCCGACGACCAGCGCGCGACGGCCCTTCATGCGTGCCATCCGACACCTCCTCTCGCGAGCGTTCTCGACTCTCGATCCCCAGCCTTCAACCTTCAGCCCAGGGCCCCCGAGGCCTTCAGCCTGGCGATCGCATCGGGGCTGAGTCCCAGCACATCGCGGAGCACCCGCTCGTTGCTCTCGCCGGGTGTCTGCGCCTTGGCGGGCGCGGGCAGCTCCTCGCCGACGAACTTCACGGGGAAGGGAAGCATCTCCGCGCCGTGCTCCTGGTAGGGATAGGTGGGGAAGCGATCGATGAACTGGGGATCGAAGGCGATCGTCTTGGGCGTATTGACCGGCGCGATCGGCGTGTTCTCGACGCTGCCGAACTTGATCCACTCCTCGGACTTCTTGGCCTTGAATATATCGCGCAGCTCGACATGGAGCTCGCGATTACCGCGCGCGTGGTCGGCAAACTTCGAGCCCGGCCATTTCTCGAAGAGGTCCATCCGCCCGACCCCCTGGCAAAAGTTCTTCCAGAACGCCTGCTCGGAGGCCATGAAGAGTACATGGCCATCGGAGGACTCGTAGATCTGGTAACGCACGCCCTCCTTCATGCCGGCCGTTCCGGGAGCACGCCGCTCGTAGTTATCGGCCTTGTTTCCCGTCACCTCGTCGTCGGGCCGCTCATAGGCCTTCCACGACTCGCTGCGATACCAGTCCATGTAGGCGGCCGCGTCCGACTGCCCGATCTCCATCATGCAACCTTCACCCGTTTCGCGTGCCCGCAGCACGCCCGCAAGAATCGCGAGGGAGCCGAAGAGGGGGCCGGCGTGCATTCCCATCGAGGCGTGCTCGGGGATGTAGCAGAAACCTTCGTCGTCGTAGGCGGGATTCACGAGACCCGCCCAGGTGTCGAACGCGATGCCATGGGCGGGTAGATCGCGGTAGGGTCCCGTCATCCCATAGCCTGAGATATTGCAGAACACGATCTTCGGGTTGATGGCCGCGAGGACCTCGAACCCGAGACCGAGGCGCTCGAGGGATCCCGGCCGCATTGCCTCGACCACCACGTCGGCCTGCTTCACGAGCTCCTTGTAGATATCCACCCCCTGCGGTGTCTTGAGGTTGAGGGTGAGGCTCTTCTTGCCGCGGTTGATGTGATAGTGGAGGAGTGATACCCCGCCGATGATCGGCCAGGTCATCTCTCTCACATAGTCGCCCGCCGGGGATTCGACCTTGATGACGTCGGCCCCCATGTCGGCCAGATGGAGCGTGATTGCCGCAGGGCCGAGGAGTGAGCTCTCGATGACGCGCAGGCCGGCGAGGGGAGCTCCAAGGGGAGTGGACATGATTTTTTCCTCTTTCGATTCTTCGGCGACCGAGGTGGCGCAGAGCCTCTCGTCGAGTGTCGGGCGTCGAGTTGGTGGCTCCGAAGGGTGAGGCGGGATTCCCGAGCGTTCGGCCCCAGCGCTCCACGGGACCGAGGTCATGCGCGCAGGGAGTCGCAACGTAACACTCCCTGCCTTGGCCCGACAACCCGACGGGAGGAGGGCCGGGCGGAGCGCTCTCCTCTTCCTCTCGACGTGCCAACTCATGGAATTCAGATGGAATTCGCGCATGGGATCGGGACGGGGGGAGCGAGGGGGGGGGCGGGGGGAGAGAGGGGAGTGAGCCATCGGCCTCGACCGGCAGAAGGCCCTG
>CBDUYG010000426.1:0-3925 GCA_965371385.1 uncultured Myxococcales bacterium
GCGAGGACGACCCGAAACGCAGGCTACGCGATCGTTTCTGGCGCGGGAGGGAGGCCTCTGACGACGTCTCCCAGCGCGGCTCCGAGGGCGATTCGGGCTCGAGGGATCGCGCCCTCTCCGGGTGACCGGCGGCTCGTCTGCCTCCTTCACGGCCTCATCGAGGTCCCAGAAAGGTGTCGCAAGGACGGCGATGAACCGGCCGGGATTCTTGCTCACCCGCTCCGCGAGGAAGCCTTTGCAGGCCGGGGGCGCTCGACGAACTCGATGAGCGCGTCGTCGCCGTCGAGCGCGAAGACGCGGACGGACTCTCGCTGACCGGAGGGGTTTTCTCCCGGCAGCAGGATCTCGAACCCAGCCCTTCGGCGTCCCCACTTCTCCACCAACGAGACTACGCGCGTGCTTCCACGGATGATGCCACCCAGGCTCAGTACCACGACACCGGGCAGATCGCCCTTCTTCCTGCAGCGAATGATGCGAGAGAAGTAGGCGTTGGAAGCCGATTCGCTCGACATCTCGGGGACGACATTGCGACGCACGAGACGGCAGCTGGGATGCGTCGAGATCGAGACCTCGCTGAGTGATGTCCCGAGGAGATCCGGCCGCGGACCCATTGCGTAGACATCGTTCCAGGAGGGGTGCTCTCCAAAGAGTCGCGAGCGCTCACGAATCGCGGGCCATCCGAAAGAGACTTCCCCCGTCTCCTCGAGCCGACGTCCAGCAACCCGGGTGTGAATGATCTTCGTCTTGCGCTCGCTTTCGGGGTCGCCGAAGGCCGATACGCCGTCCACGCGCCAGGGAAGCGCGACCCCGAGCAGATCCGCCACCGTAGGCAGGATGTCGATCGACTCGACGTTCCGATCGCTCACGTTACCGCGTGTCTGTCCCGAGCGTTTGACGAAGAGCGGGACGCCGATGATCTCCCGCATGTTCGTCTGGTCGGCGCTGCGCTTCGTGCCCTCCGCCTGGAAGCTGATTCCATGGTCCGCCGTCAAGATCACGATGGCGTCGTCGTAGATCCCCAGCTCGCGAAGCCTCTGCACGAGCAATCCGAGCATCCGATCGGCGTACCCCAGGCTCAAGAGGTGGCGCTGGTAGCCGAATCCGGCCTCCTCCGCGTCGCGCCAACGCGCCTCCATCATTCCCGGTGCGGCATACACCTGGCCCGTGGGAAGCTCGAGCCAGGGCCGGTGCACTAGCATCGTGTGATGAAAGTAGAGGCCGGGTGTCGAGCCAGGCCTGATCGACTCGACGAAGGCTCGAAAACGAATCCCCCGAACACTCTCGCCGGCGACCTCCGGGTTCTCCCGCACCCGTTTGATCGCGCTGCGCTGGCCGAACGCGGAACGAGCTGGCAGCCCGGCGCCGCCCCCACCTGCGAAATCTCCCCATCCACCGGCGATCGATGGAAGCAGATCCCGCCAGGAGGTGGGGGTGACCACGTGCGCATAGACGACGACGGCATCGCTCAACAACCCGCCAATACGGACCCCGAATGCGCTCATGGTCGGGGGAGCCTCCTCCACCTCCTGGGTCGAGGGGCAGAGTCTCATCATCGACTCGAAGCTCACGATTCGATGAGTCGGCCGCAGCCAGGTACATAACGTCCGCGGGTGATCTGCCTGGGTCGGGAGACGCTTGAAATCACTCGGCGTCTTTCCGCTCAGGATCGCCGGCAAGGCCGATCGGGTGGACGTGTGCGAAGTCGAGGCATTGCGGAACCAGGTGCTCTCACTCGCGAAGGCCGCGAAATGTGGAAAGAGCGTCCGATCGATTCCCCCCCCAGCGTCCATCAACGAGGTCACCGGGATTTCGTCGAAGACGACCAGCACGACGCTCGCGAGAGGGCCGCCCGTCCACCATTCCTGGAGATCTGGAGCGGGGGCATCTCGCATGAGCTGCGCAACGCCTGTGGAATGGAAGAAGACGACGAGGAAGACGAGTGGTGCCGGTGCGAGAAGACTCACGAACATTCGCGCTGCGGTTGCCTTCAGATAGACGAGTGTCCCAACTGCTGCCACGGAGAGCGCAGTGCCCATAACGACGACACCCGCCCATTCGCCGGGTCGGTGCGCCAGAATGCGGTCGAGAATGGGGAGAGCCATGAGGGTCAGCAAGAGGAAGATCTGGGCGACGTGAACGAACCAGCCGGCGCGCCTCGAAACGGCCGAGCCGATCGCAGTCAAGGAAACCAGCACCAGCGGAGGCCCGATGACGACGATCAGGGAGAAGACGATCAGGTCGAGTGGGTTCGTGTCGCGTACTACGAAGAAGCTGGCGTTCTCGCCCAGGATGTCGAGTAGAGGCTGGGCGATCGCGAAGGCGCTGAGCGCCAGGACGTGTGCGGCACGCCAGGCAGCCCCGAGGCTCTCGGATTCTCTCTGCTGCACGTGCGCGTCCAGTTCTCCGTTTCTCGTCGGGCGATCCGGCCTGTGAGATAAGCCGGGGATGACCAGCATTACATCGATCGCGCAACTTCCCGGCCCGCGCGCCGCCTCGACCCCGTCGCTCCCTCAATCGATCCCGTACACCCGCGCGGCGTTGTCGTGGAAGATCTTGTTCAGCGTTTCCTCGGGCAAGCCGGCAAACTCCCGCTGGGCATAGCTGCGGGGACGCTCTGCGACCGTTTGCGGCCCCGGTGCCATGCAGGTGGGATGCGGGTAGTCGGTCTCGAAGAGGATGTTGTCGGGGAAGAGCTCGGCCGCCGTTCGCGCGCCCTGGCTCTCGTACCAGAAGCAGCCGTAGATCTGGCGTCGGAAGTACTCACTCGGCAGCAGGTCGTACTCGGGGTGCTCCTTCGTGATCCCGCTGTTCTGCCACTGCCAGTCGAAGGCTTCGAGCAGGCTGGTGAGCCAGCCGACGCCGCTCTCGACGGAGACGAAGCGCAGGTTGGGAAAGCGCGAGCAGACGCCACCGAAGATCAGCTCGGCGACGCTCCGGGCGTTCTCCACGAAGATCAGCGATGAGGCCCGCGCGAAGTTGGCCTTGGTGCCGATGCTGGAGGGGTCGTTGAGGAGGTCGGACATGTCCCCGCCGCCAATGTGGAAGCTGATCGACAAGCCGGCCTCGTCGGCAGCACGCCATACCGGCTCCCAGTGTCGGTGCGCGATCCCGGGCAGGCCATGGGCTTCGGGTACGTTCGGAAAGTTGACCGCACGGTGCCCCATTGCAGCACAGCGCTCGATCTCCTTCACGGCCTCGTCGATGTCCCAGAAGGGCGTCGCCATGACGGCGATGAGTCGATCGGGATTCTCGCTCACCCACTCCGTGAGGAAGTCGTTGTAGGCGCGGACGCAGGCCAGCATCAGCTCCGGCTCTTTCAGCGAGAGAAACACTTGAGCGCCGAATCCGCCCACGTTCGGGTAGAGGATCTGGGCGTAGATGCCCTCCTCGTCCATGTGCTGGATGCGCGCCTTGGAGTCCCAGGCCGCCTTCGGGCACTCGTCGAAAGTGGCTCGACTTTCGGGAATCGTGCCGTCGAAGCCGGCATAGGTGTAGATTCCGGGAGAGCCGACGAACCGGTCGTTGATCATCCAGATGTCCTTGCCCTTGAGGCGGACCATACGGGGAACGCGATCCAGCCACTTCTTTGCAACGCGGGATGTCCAGACATCGGCGGGCTCGGTGATGTGGGTGTCGACGTCGATCACGCGAAGGCGGTCGAAGAGGTCGGGGGCGGGGGCAGCTTGGTTCGTCATGGGTTCTCCAGGTCGAAACGCGGGGATGGGGCAGCTCGGATCATACCCCGATCGAGCAGGGGCAGGCAGGGTGTGGCGGCCGTCCTCATCTCGACTCGAGCTACAGGGCGCCGGATCCCGGCACCGGATAGAGGCGGCGCATGAGGGCGTCCCAGACGCGATCGGGGAGCCAACGATTCGCAGCGACGAAGAGCCGCGTGACCGCCGGGACGACGTAGCGGGTGCGTGGG
>CBDUYG010000427.1:0-3902 GCA_965371385.1 uncultured Myxococcales bacterium
TTCGAGCGGCCCGCGCCGCATCGATGATGCCCCGCTTGCAGGTTCCGGTGCCGCACTCGCAGCCCGGATTCGGCGCGCCCGGCGAGATCACCCATTCGTCGCCCTCATAGCGCAGATGATTCGACGCATAGTCGAAACGAATCGCGTTGATCTCCTGTAGCTTGTCGAGGTTGTAGTCGAATCCGTCCGAGAGCACCTCGAAGGAAGCGCCCGTCTTCCGGCACCATTCGATCAGGGCGACGCCGCCCGGATCGATGTCGATGCCGGCGAGGAACTCATCGAGCTCGGCCTGGGGGAGGCGGAATCCCTCGAAGAGCTCGATATTGTACGACCAGGGAGTGAACTCCCCCTCGGCGAAGCGGGCCCAGAGATCCTCGCGCTTCTCGCCGAGATAGCGGCGGGCCAGGGTCGAGCCGACGTCCTGCACCGAGAAGGTGCCGTCGAAATCACAGAAGATCGCGACCGAAGTGGCTTCGGCACGGCGCTTCAGCAGCGTCTCGCGATGCGGCGAGCGCGTGGACTCTCGGGGCAAGGTGTGGATCTCCCAGGCTGGATCGGCCGCAAGTGGGCTTCCCAGGGCGTGGTGAAGGCCGCAACATTACCGAGCAATCACCGGAGGGGCGAGGACCCGGGCGAGACCCGCTGTCTTCTGCCGAGCGAGGATATGCTCGACGTGCCGAGTCGGGTCTGAAGCGCGAGAGAGGGGAGGCGAGAGGGAGGGAGAGTTGGAGGAGAAGGCGGCGGCGGAGAGGGCCGGGAAGAGGGCCGAGGAAGGGGTGAGGAGCGAACCCGAGCCCGCGAGAGCGTTCCTGAGCCGCCGCATCGCCGAAGCGGAGATGGAGGGAGAGCCCCTGCTCCTCGACGGCGCCCTGGGCACCGAGCTCGAGCGCCGCGGAGTCTCATGCGAGCTTCCCCTCTGGTCCGCCCACGCTCTGGCGGAGACGCCCGAGGTTCTCATCCGGATTCACGCCGACTACGCGGCGGCCGGAGCCGAAATCCTCACCGCGAATACCTTCCGAACCCAGTCGCGAGTACTCGGGCGGGCCCGGGAGTCCGGAATCGCGATCGAGGGCGACGCTCGCTCGCTCACTCGCGCGGCGCTGGAGCTCGCACGCGGCGCCGCGGTGGAGGCCGACCATCGCGTACTGATCGCGGGCTCGGCCCCACCCCTCGAAGACTGCTACCGCCCGGATCTCGTCCCGGCGCCTGCCGAGCTCGAACGCGAGCATCGCGAGCATGCAGAAAACCTCGCAGAGGCAGGCGCGGACCTGATCCTGATCGAGACGATGGGTAGCCTGCGTGAGGCCAGAGCCGCTGGGAGGGCAGCGGCTCGAACGGGACTCCCCTTCTGCGTGAGCTTCATCAGCCGGGGGGACGCCGCGCTGCTCTCGGGAGAGCCCCTCGCCGAGGCGATCGAAGCCGTGTGCGAATTCGGGCCGCATCTCGTCGCGGTCAACTGTCTTCCACCGACATCGGTCGCGGGCTGCCTCCCGACGCTGCGAGCGGCTTCGGTGCCCTTTGGTGTCTACGCCAACCTCGGGGCGCCGATGGAGGGGGATGGCCCCGAGGACCGCGCGGAGTGGCGATCGCCCGAGGATTTCGCGTCCCTGGTGGGGGGTTGGGTTTCCGACGGCGCGAGCCTGGTTGGGGGGTGCTGCGGAACGATGCCCGACCACATCCGAGCCATCTCGTCAGATCTTCGCTCGAGAAGGGCCTGACAACCCACCAACCGCTTTGCGTATCATTGATGGGCAAAACCCCACAATTTGTGACCGGCCCCGCCTCCGTCGACGCAAATTGTGTCACTTCACCCGATGGCCGCGTGCGCCACCCAATCGATTCCGATTCGGATGGATCCGATGGATGATCCTTTAACTCAATATTTTCAGTTGCTTATGAGATAGTGGTGTTTTTTCACCCCTGTCCTCTGACAACTGGCACACGTCCTGCATTGACTCCTGCCATCAGCGCAACGAGCGCGCCCCGAAATGATCGCGCCCGGGTCGGCTACCCCTCCCCTGCCAGTTTTGGTAGGAGCCGGTCCGGGCGCGTTTTTTTGGCGCCGTCGCCCTCGACCCCGCGCTATCCATTCCTCGCATGTCGGCTCTCCGCGCCACCACTCGCAAGCCTCGACGCTCGAGGCCCGCGCCTCTCCTGCTCCCGAATCCCAAGCGACTCGAGCTCCGCTCCGGGCGATTCGAGCTCCGCGACGGGATCCCCATCGTGCTCGCCCCCGCCGCTGACGCGCCCTGCTTCGCGGCCGCTCGCGCTCTGCAGCGCGCCGTCAGGCAGCATCACGGCATCACGCTTCCCATCGAGGGACACCGGCGTCGCGGCGACCTGGGCCCTCACATCGCGCTCGATCACGCGAGCGAAGCGCCGGGCATCACTGCGGACACGCATCGCATCCGAATTTCGTCGGACGTCATCGAGGTCGTGGCCGGCGGCGCCGCCGGACTTCGATACGCAGTCGAGACCCTGATCCAGCTCATCACCGGTTCGGCACGAGTCCCGGCACTGGAGGTGGACGACGCACCCGATTTCGAGCTGCGCGGAATCATGCTCGACGTCTCCCGCGGCAAGGTCCCGACCTCCGCCACCCTGCGCGAGGTGGTCGACCTCTGCGTGAAGCTCAAGCTCAACGTGCTGATGCTCTATACCGAGCACACGTTCCGCTTCCGCCGCCACCCTGAAATCGGAGCGAACGATTCACCCCTCGACGCCGAGACCCTGCGCGAGCTCGACGACTATGCGAGCGAACGATTCGTCGACCTCATCCCCTGCCTGCAGTCGCTCGGTCACATGGAGCACGTACTCGAGCTCGACCGCTATCGCGAGCTTGCCGAGACCGACATCGGTTGGACGATCGCACCGGTGCATCCCGGAACCGCGGCCCTGCTGCGCGATCTCTACGACGACTATCTGCCCAACTTCCGATCGCGCTTCTTCAACGCGAACTGCGACGAGCCCTGGGACCTCGGGCGGGGGCAGTCGAAGGCGCGCTCGCAGGAGCTCGGTCCCGGCGGTCTCTACCTCGAACACATCAATCGCCTGCGCGAACTCGCCGCGCAGCACGACAAGCGCATGATGATCTGGGGAGATGTCGTGCATGCCCACCCGGAGCGCATCGCACAGATCGATCCGAGCCTGATCATGCTCGATTGGTGGTACGAGGCGGACTTCGATTACGACCGCGTGGCACGCTTCGTCGAGGCCGGGCTCGAGTTCGGAGTCTGCCCCGGAACTTCCAGCTGGAACTCACTTTTTCCGAGAATTGCGAACAGTATCGCAAATGTATCCGGGTGGGCGGAAGCGGGCCGGAAGCACGGCGCCCGGGCGCTCGTCAATACGGATTGGGGCGACTTCGGTCACTACAACCTGCAGGGCAACTCGTGGTTCGGTTTCGCGTGGGGAGCACAGCAAAGCTGGTCGGGGGAGGTCGATGCGAAGCACTTCGACCGTGCATTCTCGGCTCTACTCTTCGGCGATTCGAGTGGCACGGTCGCAAGGATCTATCGCGGGCTGGGAGCAATCCACGATCCGGGCTTTGCGATGTTCAACGGCTCGGCGCTGCAGTATCTCTTCTTCGATGACGCGGGCGAGAGCTACTTCATCTCGGGCTGCAAGGACGCGAAGCTGACGCAATGCGAGCGACGACTCGAGCGCGTATCGAAGCGAATCGCCGGGGCGCGAGCGAAATTCGGGGACGACGAGTTGACCTGGCAGGAGCTTGCCTACGCCGCGGACGCCTCACTCTTCGCCGTGCGCAAATCCCAGGCCGTGCGGCGATACAACGAGTGGCGGAAGGACCCTGCATGTCTGAGCGCGGGCGAACGACGAAAGCTCGCGCGCCGGATCGATGCACTCGCGAAGGAGCAGAGCGCGCTCGGCCGAAGGCTGCG
>CBDUYG010000428.1:0-3890 GCA_965371385.1 uncultured Myxococcales bacterium
AGGCAGCGCGGAGGCTCGAATTCGATGAGTAGCGCCTCGCCGGCCGCGCAGCGAAAGTTCCCCTGGCAATGGATCTGGCCGCGAACTCCGGCAGGCGCCACGTCGGCTCCCGGCGTGAAGACACGCAGCATGTTCCAACCGGACGATCGCATACCGCGGCCCAGTGTCTCCCAGAGCGGCCCACTCCGAGCGATCCAGCTCTGCAACTGATCCATGCGCGCCGCGACCTCGTCGCTGCGGTCCGGCGGCTTCCCGACCGGGGCACCGATCCGCTCGATCAGCAGCTCTGCGGGTCGCTCGTTCTCCCAGTCGTAGAAGTTCTGGCGGAATAGTAGATGTCTGGCGCCCTCTCCCAGAGGGAGCCAGTTGCCGGCGCGCTCCTTCCCGCCAAGGAAGATTTCGACGCCTCCATCAGGCTCGCGTTCCAGCGCGTGTCCGGCGATCGTGGCGAGGGTTCTCATCGACTTGATGTCCCCGTCCGAGGGATGCCCGGTGTTAATCTGCATATCCAGGTGATTCGCGCTGCCCAGGTCGCCCCACAGCCGATAGCGGGCATCGTCGCGCAAGGGCGCGATCAGATAGAGGCAGTCGGGTGAGTCCAGACCCCAGCGCATGTTCGGGTTGGCGAGGCGTGTCAATTCCGGGTAATCCGGATCGGAGTGCGCCACGCATAGATCGATCCCGGCCGCGAGGAACTGGGTCAGATAGCGAATGCCTACCGCGCGCTCGAGGGGGCTCGCCTCGCCGTCGAGGCCCGCAAGCAGGTCTCCGGCGCCTCGCAGGGTGTCACAGAATTCTTCCCAGATCTCTCCGCTCATCACGCGTGGGTCTGCGGGGTCCTTCTGGGCTTTCTTGCTCACGGCAGTCTCCGTTTCGGGTCGGGGACGGGTACGAATTCGAGATGACCCTATCAGTCCTTCGCCCCCCCATGAAGGGGACCCGAAGGAAGATGGCACAGCTGGAGCACGGAGTATGCTGGATGAATCGGCCGAAGTGTCCGCCAATCGCCACGCGAGATCCGATACAATAGCCCGCCAGATGTCGAGCAACTCGGGAGAACAACGTGAGCAGTGACGTGGTGTTGATCGACGAGCCGGCCCCCCAGGTCCGGCGCGTTACCCTCAACCGACCGGAGAAGCGCAACGCGCTGAACCACGCGCTGCGCGGCGGCATCGTTCGCGCGCTCGAGGAGGCCGACGCGGATCCGGACGTTCGAGTCATGATCGTGCGCGGCGCCGGAAAGTGTTTCTCGTCGGGCTACGACCTCGGGGGCGGAAACGCCGGGCAGGAGTTGCCCTGGTACACCCCGGGAGGCGACGGCCAATGGCCGCGTCACGTAACGAAGGGTTGGATGGGCATCTGGGAGCTGGGAAAACCCGTGATCGCCCAGGTGCACGGCTACTGTCTGGCCGGGGGCAGCGAGCTCGCGACCTGTTGCGACCTCGTCTACATGGCCGATGACGCCGAGATGGGATATCCCGCCGTTCGCTTCGGCGTTCCCGACAATCACTTTCATGCCTGGTTCCTGGGGATGCGCAAAGCCATGGAGATGATGATCACCGGCGACTCCCTCTCGGGTGAGGAGTGTGTTCGCCTCGGATGGGCGAACGCGAGCTATCCGGCGGATCAGCTCGAGGAGAAGGTCCTCGAGGTGGCCCTGCGTGTTGCGGCGGTGCCTCCCGACCTGGTGCAGCTCAACAAGCGTGTGGTCCATCGCCAGATGGAGATCATGGGCCTGCACACCGGTATTCGTGCGGGCTCGGAGCTCTGCGCTCTCGGGACACACCAGAAGAGCATGCACGCATTTCTCGA
This sequence comes from uncultured Myxococcales bacterium, assembly GCA_965371385.1. Classification (GTDB taxonomy): domain Bacteria; phylum Myxococcota_A; class UBA9160; order UBA9160; family UBA4427; genus CBDUYG01. Next base: position 1,813 of record CBDUYG010000428.1, read on the forward strand.
ACAGACCCAGAAGAAGGGGCTCAAAGGGGCGCTTCAGTCGCGGGACGAGCCCTTCGGCGATTACCGCACCAGGGAGCCTGAAGGCGAGTAGTGAAGAGCACGCCCCGACCGGCCCGAATAGGCATGACTTCTTGCGCAGACGAGGGACTCGTATGGCAGACCTAATTCAGAAAGTCGTCAAGCTGGGCGCCGACATGGGCCACGTACTTGGTATCGACAAGCACATCGACGGACCCATGTCGCCCCTGGCCGAGCTGGTCAGCAGCCACATCGAGTACAGCGACCTCGAGTACAGAGAACCCTTCACAGAAGCATTCATGGATCGGCAGGCAAAGACGGGAGATCCACTGGCCGACGATCTGATCGCACAGATGGACCAGGACGGGCTACTGAAAGGAGCCTGGAGAGACCTGGTGGATATCGTCGTCCGGGAATCCGAGGCGCGTGGCGGGGTCTACAGGCACTTCATCGATCAAACGTACGACGTTCCCGATTGGGTCGATTTTGAATTGATGAAGCCGTCGCAGCGGCTGATCTTCACACGAGCGCCGAATATCCTGTTGACCGGAATGATCACGTTCTTCGGCTGCGCCTTCCTGCCCAGCGGAATGTCGGTTGCGGCTTCCTCTCAGTTCGTTCGCCAGGGAAAACCCCGCTTGATCGAATCCGGAACGTTCATCCTGAAGCCGGCCCTGGGCCTGGAACCGGGCAGCCTGGCGCACCATGAACTGATTCGAGTTCGGATCATCCACGCTGCCATCCGCTTCTTCCTGGGACAGCGACGAGGAGAAAATCCGGGCGACCAACAGCTGGGCGAAGACGAGTATGTCAATCAGAGTCAGATGGCCTACTTCCTGACCAGCTTCTCATACCTGCATCTCCGCACCAGCCTGCTGCTGGGGCTGAAGCTGAGCGACGAAGAGATGGAGTCCCATCACCATCGTTGGCAGTATATGGGTCATCTCATGGGTATCAGCGATGACCTGCTGACGACCGACCTCAGGCAGGAACGAGGGCTGATGGTCTCGGCGTTCAAACGGGAAGCCAGGCCGGAATACTGCGATCCCTTCTTCCTGGAGATGCTCCGCGAGATGATGGACCAGCTCGCGGAGGGCAAGAACCAGGAGTATCGGGACACACTCTTCACCGAGTTCAGGGCGATGCTCCTTCACTCGATGGGAGAGGATTTCATCGGCGGCTGGGCCGGTTCGATGAGTGACCCGGGACTCGTCGAGGCCCTGCAGAACGCGCAGAGGAAGATCGCCCTCATGGACTTCATCCAGAGGCTGAAGCCGATCGCCGCACTACAACACCAGGTGGTCAAGCGACAATTCTTGAGTCAACGAAAGAAGATTCTGCTGGTCCTCGAAACCAGTCTTGCCGAAGATACTCTCGGGGATATCGAGGACACGGTCAGCGTGGACCAGAACGAATTGTTCGAGCAATTTCGCAGTGTGATCGGATCGATGCCGGTTGCCTGAGAGACCGGACCTGGATTCCCGTGCTTCAGCGAATCTCGCGAGGCCGCACAGAGCAAATCACAACTCACCCTTCTCGAGCATATCCACGGGATCGCGGACGTCCACCGCACCCAGGTAACCGCCACCGCGGGCCATGGAGTCGTGGACCGCGTAGCCGAGTAGCTCCTGGCTCTGGCGGGGGAGACTGCGCACCGTCTCGAGCGGCGTACTGATGTAATGATTCTCCTCGGTGCGCAGCCAGCCGAGCACGTAGCTCAAGTGCATACCGCGGCGAAACTGGTCGGCGCTGGAGTTCTGCCCTCCACCGTGAATCGTCGAGCCGAGATAGACGACGGCGTCGCCCGCATTCATCACCGCGGAGACGATCTCATCTTCCTTCGGGACGCGATCGAGGGGCCACTTGTGGCTGCCCGGAATCACGCGCGTGGCCCCATTCTCCTCGCTGAAGTCCACGAGCGCGATCACACTGGCGACCTGCAGCTCGGGATGGGGCTTCGGGAGATCGTTCCAGACCAGCTGATCACGGTGAAGAAGCTGCAGCTCGGCCCCCGGCCCCCGGTCGAGCACGTGTGCCACGTTCAGCTGATAGCGTGCGCA
>CBDUYG010000429.1:0-3889 GCA_965371385.1 uncultured Myxococcales bacterium
CCTTGACGACGAGATCGGGGGTCGACCAAGCCTCCGCACACTCGACGATGCGGGCTCCCGCCCGGATGTAGGCATCGTCGTTGAACCCGCTGCCTTCACCGGCACCGGCCTCGACCAGCACCTCGTGGCCGGCCTGGCTGAGCTGGCTTGCGCCATCCGGCACCAGTCCGACCCGATACTCCCGGTCCTTCGTCTCGCGCGGAACTCCGATCTTCATGGCGATCCTCCGAACAATGCAATCTGCTCGTCCATTCGGGTTCGAGTCTTTAAAGCCCCGAGGTCGAATGTCACGATTCTGGGATGCTCCCCCGCTCAGTCGCGTCTCACGAATGGGCAGCAACCCCTCACCCGCGTGAAGCTCGACCGACGACAATCTCCCCACTCAAGCTGGCCACCGCCGCCGCGGATGCAAGTGGCATCCGGCTCATTGGTTCCTCTGCGCCCAGCGTACTCCAGCCGGAGGCGCTCGACCCGGGATGTGCTTCAATGTCGGGATCGGATCATCGGCGTGTGGTTGCCGACGATGCAGGAGATGCGGCGCGGCACCCCGTCGCCAGGTTCGACCGGAGGGATGACGACGTGTCCGAACCCGCCTCCAACGGGAATCGACCCAGCGAGCTGCCCGTCCCGGGATGGTACGGGGCCGAGCCCGCGGATCCCGACTACGAGCTCGATCCCTACCCCTATTTTCGCCGACTGCGGGAGACCCAGCCCGTCAACCTGACCCCGGATGGGAACTGGCGTCTGACTCGCTATGACGATGTCGTGCGGCTCCTGCGTGAGGTGCCGACGGGTATGCGGCACAAGAACGGCCTGTTGCCCGGCCAACTGGAAGACGACTCGGGGCCCGGCTCCGGTGTCTTCATGTTGCAGCAGGATCCGCCAGTCCACACCCGGCTCCGCAAGCTCGTCAGCAAGGCCTTCACTCCGCGCGCCGTGGAGTCGTGGCGGGGTCGCATCGAGGCGATTACCCACGAGCTCCTCGACCGCATCGAGGCGAAGGGCAGCCTCGAGCTGGTCTCGGATTTCGCGCGCCCGGTTCCCGCCACCTTGATCTGCGAGCTGCTCGGTGTTCCGGTCGAGGACCGCGACACTTTCGCCGACTGGACCACCGACGCCACCCACGCACTCGCGGTATCGCGCCGGGTGGCCTCCCCCGAGGTCGAGGCCCGGGTGCAGCATGCGGCGGGGTCCCTTGCGATGTACTTCGATCGTCTGATCGCCGAACGCCGCGGCTCCCCAGGCGACGATCTCCTGAGCGTCTTGATCTCCGCTGAGGAAGATGGCGAGCGGCTCGATCACGTGGAGCTGATGTCCCAATCGATCGGCCTCTTGATCGCCGGCTTCGAGACGACGATCGGTCTGATCGGAAACGGGATGGTTTCGCTGATGGAGAACCCCGCGGAGCTCGAACGACTGCGTGAGGAGCCCGAGTTGATCGAGAGCGCAGTAGAGGAGTGTCTGCGCTGCTCCGGCCCGGTGACGATGACCGTGCGCGTGACTCGCGAGGACACCCGCTTCGGAGAATTCGTGATCCCCGAGGAGAGCCAGGTCTTCGCCGTGATCGCCGGTGCGAATCGTGACCCCGAGCGCTTCGAAGATCCCGAGCGCTTCGATGTCGCGCGCTACGCAGGGGACGCGAAGGCTGCTCCCCACCTCTCCTTCGGCGGCGGCGTCCATCACTGCCTGGGAGCCCACCTCGCCCGGCTCGAGACCCAGGTGGCGATCGGCGCCCTCGTTCAGCGCTTTCGCGACCTGCGCCTGGGAGAGGGTGGCGTCGAGTGGGGGCGGTCCTTGTTTCGGGTTCCGGGGCGCGTGCCGGTCGAGTTCACCAGCGCCAGGTAGCCTCGGCCCGAGTCGGGGGCGGGGCTCGTCAGCCACGCAACTACGCAACTACGCAACTACACAACTACACAACTACGCAGCCAGGCAACCACGCAGGCGGGCAACTACACAGGCAACCACGCCACGCGACCGCGCCACGCAATCACGCCACTACGCCCCGCGGCATCGAGCGGTGAGGCTTCGCCCACTACCCGTCACTCGTTACTCGTCATCAGGCCCCATCAATACCCGGTAGTAGCAGAAGCCCAGCAGGGCGAGAACGACGCTGATCGAGCCCAGCATGAAGATCCAGCCTGCGATGGTCATGAAGAGACTCCTCTCATTCTTCGCGGCCGGCGGCCGAGGCGGCTTCGTGCTCGTCCCACTTCTTCTCCGCCATTGCCGTGAAGGCCACGAAGAGCATCGCCACGGCGAAGATCACCCCGACGGCCGCGAGGGGCACTCCGCCCTTGCTGAGCGATTCGATGTAACCGGGCAGGTTCTGGAAGCACCAGGCGACGAAGATGGCGAGCAGATAGACGGGTGAGACGTACTTCAGCACGAAGCGGAAGACCCTCGGGATCCGCATGTCGGCGCCCCGATGCGCCTCTTCCAACCCCTCGTCGACTCCGAGCACCCAGCCGAAGAGCACGACCTGGATCGAGGCCAGGATGAAGATGAGGGCGGTTCCGACCCAGAAGTCCATCGTATCGAGGGCCGCGAGGCCCTTGCTGAAGTAGATCACGAAGAACGAGCCCAGCGCCGTCAGGCCGCCGAGCAGGGCGACCGAGCGCTTGCGATTGATCCCCAAGCCTTCTTCCAGGAACGCGATCCCGGGCTGGAGCATCGAGAGGGAGCTCGTGATGGCGGCCAGGAAGAGCATGAAGAACCACAGGAAGCCGAAGAAGGCCCCCCCCGGCATGTATTCGAAGACCACCGGCAGGGCGTTGAATCCGAGGCCGAAGGTCCCCCCGGTCGCGCCGGTGGCGCCCAGGAAGATGAACGCGGCGGGGATCGTGATCAGGCCGCCGAGACAGACCTCGAAGAACTCGTTCGTCGACGAGGCGGTCAGGCCGGAGAGGACGACGTCGTCGTCCTTCTTCAGATAGCTCGCATAGTTGATGATGATCCCGAAGCCGACCGAGAGGCTGAAGAAGATCTGTCCGGTCGCGGCGAGCCAGATCTGGGAGTCGGCGAGGCTCCCGATCCAGGAGCCTCCATCGCCCGTCGGCTTCGGGTTCCACATGAAGCCGAGTCCGCCGAGGACGTTCTGGTCGGGCAGGGCGGGGTTGGGTGTGCCCAGGGTGAGGACGCGCACCAGCACGACGAGGGCACAGACGGCCATCACCGGAATTGCGTACTTGCAGAAGATCTCGACGCCCCGGGCGATGCCCCGGTAGATGAGGAAGAAGTTGATCCCGAAGACCAGGGCCCACAGATAGACCGATTTGTGGAGCGCTCCGTCGTAGATGAGCCCGTTCCGCTCGATGCCGACGAACTCCCCGAAGTAGCTCGCACTGGCCGCACCGTACGCGCTCGGGTCCTGGCCGAGGTCGATCCAGCCAAAGAGGTAGGAGAGGGCGTAGCCGAGACACCAGGACTCGATGACTACGTAATACATATAGATGATGATCGGAATCAGTACGCCGATCACACCGGCGTAGCGCCAGGGTCGCCCCTTGCCCACGCTCCCGAGGATCGCCGGGCAGGAGTTGAAGCCGCGCTTGCCCCCCAGCCGCCCCATCGTCCACTCGGCCCAGCAGATCGGAATGCCAAGCAGTAGGAAGGCGATGAAATAGGGGATCATGAACGCCCCCCCGCCGTTCTGGGCCGCTTGCCCGGGGAAGCGCAGGAAGTTGCCGAGCCCGACGGCAGAGCCCGCGACCGCGAGGATCACCCCGATGCGGCTCCCCCACTGCTCGCGTGGCTTGTGAGCGCCATGCTGGTCTGACATTCGCTAGAGCCCCCCTCTCTCGCGTAATGACGGTCGCGGCCGCCCCTCTCACCCCTACGGCGCGAACGACCGGAACTTAATCGGATTTCCAGGGCGCATCAATGCGGGAAT
>CBDUYG010000430.1:0-3882 GCA_965371385.1 uncultured Myxococcales bacterium
TGAGATCCAGGGCACGGTCGAACCACATGCGGGCCGCCTGGGTATTGTCGAGCTTGGAGAGGTTGAAGCGCCCGGCTTCGACGGCGAGGGAGGTTCGCGCACGCGCGCCGGCGGTCAGATCGAAGCGCCGGGTGTAGAGCTCGGCGAGCTGGTTCCAGTCTTCCAGTTCCTTCGCGACCGTCGCCAGGCATTCGACCGCAGCCGCGCTGCGCGGGTCGTCGGTCATGGCGCGGCGGAAGCAATCGGCGGCGCCCTCGGTATCCGAGAGCGGTCCCGCGAGCAGCTTGCCGAGGGAAACGAGCACCGGAGATCGATCGGGGCCGCGCAGTCGCTCGGAGAGTTTCTGCCAGGCATCGGCTGCCTCGCGGTGCCGCCCATCCTTCTCCTCGATGGCCGCGAGTCCGGCCAGCGCAGCGGCGTGGTCGGGCGTCTCCGCCAGAGCTCGTTCGTAACAGCTGCGCGACTCCGTCGTGTCCTGCAGATGCTTCAGCCAGATGTCGCCGATCTCGGTGAAGAAGGTCGCCTTCTGGTGCCCCTCCATCGGAATCTGGCTCTCCATCTCGGCGATCTGCAATACCATGTCCCACTGCTCCCGGTCTGCGTAGATCTGTCGCAGCTGGCGCAGGGCATGCCGATTGCTGGGATCGTTCTTGGCGACCTGCCAATAGACCGGAATCGCCCGTTCCGGGTCGAGGCAGCGATCTTCGAGCAGCTGAGCCAGGCGAAAGAGGAGGGGAAGGGAGTCCGCGGGTGTCTCACGATAGTCGGGCGCGGCCAGACGCTGCTCGTAGACGTGGACGAGCTTGTCCCACTCTCCAGCCATGAAGTAGTGTTCTTCGAGAGCCTCGAAGGCCCTCGCATCCGTCGGGTCCATCTTCAGCGCCGCAAGATTCTGATCCGTGGTCGCGCTCACAATCTTCCCTCCAGATCCCCCTCGATCGGGAGGATTTGCCGGTAGAATTATCGTCCTTGGGGCGCAGGATCTTGACCGTTAAGAGACATTGGGTTTCATCTTTAGGCGAATGTTTTCAGGTATTTAGGGTGTAGAGACGTTATGGGGAACGAGACTCCCGAGCGGCCGCCGAGCGAGCCGGCAGGCTGGCGTATCGAGGCGGCCGCAGAGAGCGATATCGACGAGCTAGCAGAGCTCGCAGCGAGCGGGATTTCGAACGCCTGGAGCCGTCGGGCGTTCGCCGACCAGCTCGCCAGCGATACGGACAGATCGTGGTGTGTGCGCCCATCGTCCGCGGGCGGCGGCCCCCTCCTCGCCTACTGCGTCAGCCGTAAGGTCTTGAATGAGCTCGAAATTCTGACTCTCGTGGTGGCCGCCGGGGCACGTCGCCAGGGGATTGCACGGGCGCTGGTCGATCGTGTCCTGTCGGAAGCTTCCGCCTCCGGAGTGGACGTGGTACATCTCGAAGTTCGCACCTCGAATCATGCGGCCCAGGCCCTCTACCGGGATCGGTCCTTCGAGACGGTGGGTGTCAGACCGCGCTATTACAGTAATGGTGAAGACGCACTGCTCATGCGGCGTGCGCTCGCGGATGCCTGACCCCGAATCGTAGAGGCCTGGGCGAAGGGACGAGCCCCGGTCGGCGCGTGAAGTATCTCGATCCGGACCGCGGCTCGGGCTGCATGCCGAGCCGAACGCTGAAGTGTGTCTTGAATGTTTTTCGGATGTGCCCCGAGCGCGTCTTGAAATAGAGGAGAGCGTCGTTGACGAAGTCGCGAGGATCGGAGGGCGAGGCATCCCGATCTCGCAGTGCGGCCCCCGTGCGGGTCGACGCGGTCGTGGTCGCGAACGATTCCGAAGGCGAGCTGAACCGCCGGCTCACACTGAGGGTCGCCGGCTGGGGAGGATCCCGGCCGGGTCAGTTCGTCATGCTGTCGGCCGGCCCGCTCGAACCCGTGCCCCGATACGATCCGCTCCTTCCCCGCCCGATGGCGGTCTACCGCACGACCCGGCGCGGCGAAGAGACCGACGTCGAGATCCTCTACAAGGTGACGGGACGGGGCACGAGGCTGCTTGCGGGCGCCGAGCCGGGAGACCGGGTTCGCCTCGTGGGCCCACTCGGCAACGGGTTCCCCACTCCCGGGCCGGGGCAGAGCCTGGTGCTCGTGGGGGGGGGAACCGGTATCGCATCCCTCCTCGAGCTGGCCGAGCAGGCCCGGGCGCAGCATCCGGTGACCGTCATTCTCGGCGCCCGGGATGCCGCCTCGCTGATGGCGGTGGAGGACTTCGAGAAGCTTGGCCTGGATCTGCGGATCGTCACCGAGGATGGCAGCCGCGGCGATCGCGGCCTCGTCACGGACGTGCTGGAAGCCCGACTCGCCGAGGGGGAAGGGGAATTCGTGGTTCATGCCTGCGGCCCGACTGCCATGATGCGGCGCTGCGCCGAGATCTCCCAGCGCCGAGGGATCCGCTGCCTCGTCTCCCTCGAGAACGGGATGGCGTGCGGCTTCGGGGTCTGCCTGGGCTGCGCCGTTCCCCTCAGCGAGGGGGGGTATGGGCTCGTCTGCTGCCAGGGCCCTGTCTTCGATTCGGATGAGCTCGAGTGGGGAGGGCTGCCCTGATGTCGTCGGTAGACACCCGCGTGGTGCTGGCGAGGATTCCCCTTCGCAATCCCGTCCTTACGGCATCCGGAACCTTCGGCTACGGGACCGAGTTCGAGGACTTCATGGATCTCCGCCGGATTGGCGGCTTCGTGGCCAAGAGTCTCACCCTCGAGCCCCGCTTCGGGAACCCGCCTCCTCGGATCGCCGAGGTCACCGCAGGGATGCTGAACGCCATCAGCCTCGAGAACGTAGGAGTCGAGGCCTTCCTGAACGAGAAGCTCCCGGCTCTGCCCGAGGGCGTGCCCGTCATTGCGAGCCTCTTCGGCACGGCCATCGCAGAGTACGCGGAGGTGGCGGATCGGCTCACGGGAGCTCCGAAGATCGCGGGGCTCGAGGTGAACGCCTCGTGTCCTCACGTCAAGAGCGGCGGCATCGAGTTCGGTCAGGATCCGCGGGTTCTCGCCGAGCTGGTGAGAACGGTCCGCGCCGCCACAGCTGCGCCCCTACTCATCAAGCTTTCCCCCAACGTCACCAGCATCGCCGAAATGGCTCGGGTCTGTGAGGGCGAAGGGGCCGACGGGATCAGCCTCATCAACGCCATCCAGGCGATGGACGTCGACATCGAGACCCGCCGCCCCGTCCTCAAGAACACCCTTGGGGGATTTTCGGGTCCGGCGATTCTCCCGGTTGCCTTGCGCATGGTCTGGCAGGCTTCTCAGGCGGTGAGCATCCCACTCTGCGGAATCGGGGGAATTTCCCGCGCCGAGGACGCCGTGAAGTTCCTGCTCTGCGGGGCGACCGCGGTCCAGGTGGGGACGGCCAACTACCTGAACCCGATGGCTGCGGCCGAGATTGCTGAGGGCGTGGCCGAGTTCGCCTCGAGTCACGGTTACGAGCGGGTGAGTGACCTCACCGGAGCGCTCGAGGTCGGCTGATTCGCACCTCCGCGGGCCGCCGGCTCGCGCCGAGGCAGACCGGGATGTCGAGCGCAGCAAGCTCTGGAAGCTGTAGGCGAATCTTGCGATTCGGGTTTCGCGCAGACGAGGTCCGGCGGTTGCCTTCGGGGGCGCTTTCGATTAGGTTCCGGTCGCTTCCCGGCGAGCTTCGAAACGTCGGGCGGGCCGGGTTGGTCCGCTCTTTCGTATCGGATGGTATCGATCGATCGATTGATCGATCGATCGATAGATGGAATCGGCAGGTTCGGCGGAAAGATCGCCGGGATCGAAGCATGCGGGACAGGTGGTTTGCTGGCTAGTTGGATGAAGGCCAGGAAAGTGGACGCGCGTCCGCTTTTTTTTTGCTCTTCGCATCACGAAGATGAGGGCT
>CBDUYG010000431.1:0-3881 GCA_965371385.1 uncultured Myxococcales bacterium
GATTATGAGAAAATAGGAAGCTGACGTCCAGTCCCGTGGACTCGGATGCCGGTTCTGGTGGTGCCGCGATCAGGCTCGGCCGTCGCCGGTCCACCGGCTGACCGGTGCATGAAGTGACAGAGTCGATGGATTCGACTCCGCCGAAATGAGTCGAAACGTCAGAGCAGATTGGGAGCAGAGTCGAATCGGCGCCGAAACAAAGTCAAAACTGGGTCGAAATAGAGTAGAAGTGGAACAGCGTAGAAGTCCGAATAGAGTCCGAGAGAGTCCGAGAGAGTCCGAGAGAGTCGAGAGAGTCCGAGAGAGTCGAGAGAGTGCAGAGAGTCGATGGCGTCGGATTGACAGGCGTCTTCGCTGAACCCAGTCGGAATGATCCGGTTCTGTGGCTCGTCCCAGGTCCCGAGGCAGTTGATCGTGAGTAACCGACAGATCTCCATCCGCCGCGCAGCCGGGGCTACCGCCGCACTCATCTACTATGGATTCGGATCGCTGACCATCGCCGCCGTGGCGCCCGTGCTTCGCCTGTGGGGCCCGGAGGACGTCGTCCAGGCGTGGGTACGGCGCGGCCATCAGCTCTACATCTTCATGCTCGTGCGTTTCGGGCTGATCCGAATCGACGCCCAGGGGCTCGAAGAACTGCAGGGTCCGGGTCCGATGTTGATCGTCTCCAATCACCCCTCGCTCTTCGATGCCCCGATGCTCGGCGCCCTGCTTCCCCAGGTGGACTTCATCGTGAGTCAATCCCGGGCATCCAACCCCATCCTCGCGGGGATCGTTCGCCAGGCCGGCTATCTGACGAACCGGGATGGAGTCGCGGTTGTCGAGGAGTCGGTTCGCCGACTCGATGCCGGGCGAAAAATGCTGGTTTTCCCCGAGGGAACCCGATCCCCTACCTCTGGGCTGGGGAAATTTCACCGTGGAGCTGCCCACGCTGCCCTTCGCACTGGCTGCGATCTCCTGCCGGTGGTGATCACCGTGAGCCCGCGTAAACTGATGAAGGGTCAGAAATGGTACGACATCCCCGAGGAAGGGTTGGACGTCACCGTTCGGGTCTTGGAGCCGATCTCTCCCAGCAAACATCTCACGGGCGGTGAAACTGTGTCGGTCGCCGCACGAAAAGTGACGAATGCGCTCCGGAAGGAATTCGAGAGGAAGTTGTACGATGGAGAGTAACCAGGAGCTGGGGCTCGAAATCAAGAAGATCATCGTGGAGGCGTTGGCCCTGGAGGATATCGCGCCCGACGAGATCGAAACCGACGCGCCCCTCTTCGTCGAGGGACTGGGGCTCGATTCGATCGACGCCCTGGAGCTGGCGATGGCGCTGGACGAGCGCTTCGGGGTCAGCTTCGACGACGATCCCGAGGAGAATCAGCGCATCTTCTTCTCGGTCGGGTCCCTCGTCGACTTCGTCACCTCCAACAAATCCGACTGAACGCCATGTCCCGGGAGTCGGCATTCGAGATCGTTCGCAGCGTGCTCTGTCGCGAATTCGAGTTCGCGAGCACGGAGGTGCAGCTCACTGCGAGATTGGTGGACGACCTCGATCTCGACAGCGTAGATGGCGTCGCCTTGGTGGTTCGTCTCGAGGAGGAGACGGGAATCGTGCTACGAGACGAGGAGGTGCGATCCATGGAAACCGTTGAGAATGTCGTCGATCTGGTCGCCCGGCAGCTCGGGCGTTCCTGAGCGGATCGTGTCTGCGCCGCTCCATCGGCTCCTTGCCCTCCCGCGTTCCCCGGACGCAACCGTTGCCTTCGGACGCGACCGCCAACGCGATTGGGCGGATTTCTCCGGACGTGTCGAGGCTCTCGCCGGACGCCTCGGCACCGAGCCCGCGGCCGGGCGTTGGCTGCTCGACGTCGGTGGCGTGTATGCCTTCGCGATTTCCCTCTTCGGGCTTGCTCGAGCGGGGGCCCAGGCGATCGTTCCGCCGAATCGGCAGCCGGGAACCCTGGCTGAGCTTGCCCTCGATTGCCGCGGGATCCTGTGCGACGACGAATCAAGCGTCGTGGCCGGAAAGCCGTCGATTCTGATCGACGTCGAGGATCCGGGGGCCGTCACGGCTCCAGCGCGGCCCCATGAACTCGACCCCGAGGCCCCTCTGCTCACGCTCTTCACGTCGGGGACGACGGGCGAGACGAAGGAGGTGCCGAAGAGCCTCTCCCAGCTCGACGAGGTGGCGGTTCTCGAGGAGGTCTTCGGTGCGCGGATTCCGGACGATTGCCGAATCTTCTCGAGCGCGCCTCCGCAACATCTCTACGGCCTGCTCTTTCGCATTCTCTGGCCTCTGGCCAGTGGTCGCGCATTTCATACGGAGCTTCTCCTGCATCCCGAGGAGCTCCTGGCCGAGCTGGAGAAGAGTGAACGCAGCCTGCTCGCGGGTACGCCTTCGCATCTGCGGCGACTCGCGGGCCGGCGCGGGTTGCGATCACTGAAGGGACGGCTGCTCGAGGTCTTCTCATCGGGGGGCCCCCTCGACCCCGACACCGCAGCCTCTCTTGCGGCGGATCTGGGAGAGGCTCCGACCGAGATACTGGGCTCGACCGAGACCGGCGGAATCGCGATCCGCCGGCAGGGCGAGGCGGGGGGCTCGACCCCCTGGCTTCCCCTGCCCAGGGTCGCCATCGAAGCCCACGCGGGCACGGGACAGCTCCGGGTCCGCTCCCCCTTCGTGAGCGTCAGCGATTCGGGCTCCCGCGTGCCCCCCCTGGAGTTCAGCCTCGGAGATCGGGTGCGCTTCGTCGAAGGGGGAGGCTTTCTTCTCCTGGGGCGGGCGGACCGGGTGGTCAAGGTCGGCGAGAAGCGACTCTCTCTTCCCGAGATGGAGAGCCGGCTCGCCACGCACGACTGGGTCCGGGAGGCCACCCTGCTTTCAATCGAGCAGGGGAGCGAGATTCGGGTTGCCGCGGCCGTGGTGCCCTCACGCGAAGGCGCGGAGGTCCTGGCAAAGGAGGGCCGTCGGGCCTTTTCGCAGGCCCTCTCGGCCCACCTCGCTCCCCGATGGGATCGCGTCCTCCTGCCCCGGGCCTGGCGCTTCGTCGCCGAGCTTCCGCGGGATTCCCGGGGCAAGACGCCCCTTGCCGCCCTGCGCCAGCTCTTCGAGAATCCGGGAGAGACTCGGCCGCGCGAGCCCGTCGTCGCGGAGCAGGAGATCGAAGCTCGTAGTCTCGAGCGGCTCTGCATCGTCCCCACGGATCTGGCCCAGCTCGAGGGTCACTTCGAGGGATTTCCGCTCGTGGCGGGCGTCGTGCAACTCGGATGGGCGATGGAGGCCGCGAGACTCTTGCTGGGACGACCCGTACGGGTCCGTGCGATCGAGGCCTTGAAGTTTCGCGAGATCCTGCGTCCGGGTGACCACTTCCGGCTCGCTGTCGAGGTCTCGGAAGGAGGCGAACGGATTCGCTTCAGCCTCTCCGATGGGGCTCGGGTATTTTCGTCCGGTCGCTGGGAACTGGAGGCGTCGGCTTGAAAATCTGCTTGCTGATACCGATCTACCAACATCGCGAGACGATCCGCGGTGTGATCGAATCGCTGGCGAAGTTCGATCTCCCCTGTCTGGTGATCGACGATGGGAGCGATCGCGAAACCGTCGACGTCCTGACGGAGATCGAAGAGCATCATTCGTGGGTCGACGTCTACCACTGCCCGGTGAATCGAGGCAAGGGAGCGGCTCTCTGTATCGGCTACCGGTTGGCGGACCAGCGGGGCTTCAGCCATGTGATCCAGCTGGATGCCGATGCCCAGCACGATCCCGCCGACGTTGCGCGCTTGCTCGCAGCCATCGAAGAAGATTCCGACGCCTTGATTCTGGGTGAACCCGTCTTCGACGAGACTGCTCCCTGGCTGAGGCTGGCGAGCCGGCAGCTCTCGCGCGGCTTCGT
>CBDUYG010000432.1:0-3871 GCA_965371385.1 uncultured Myxococcales bacterium
GCGAGCTACGGCATCTATCTCTTCCACCTCTTCTTCATGTACGAGGCGCAGAAGCTCGTGCCGCATTCCGATGGGACTCTCCAGGCGAGCGCATTGCTGGTGCCGTGGATGGCGGGAGTGCTGGGATCCGTGCTGCTCATCCAGCTCGCGCGAATCGTTCTGGGCAAGCACTCACGAACGCTGCTGGGAGCGTGATCGTCCCCATGCTCGATCGCAGCCGAAGGCGGAGGTCTCGCACGTCGGCGACTCGTACAGCGCGCATTCAGCGGGCGGCCCGTTCCAGCTCCAGCATGGCGCGGGCGTGTCGAGCCGTGGTGCGAACGGCATCGTCTTCCGCTTCGGCCTCGAGGGAGCGTAGGAGCGGGATCGATTCGGGGCGCCCCAGGTCGGAGAGCGCCCGGATCACCGCAATCGAGAGAGCAGTGTCCGCGTTGCGGGACGCCTCTTCGAGAGCCTTGCGTGCTCTCTCGTCACCGCGCAGGCCGAGGGAGAGTGCGGCCGTCGCGCTCCCCGGCTCGGCTCCCGATCGCAAGAAGTCGAGCAACAGAGCGAGACTCTCCTCACTCTCGAACTTCGCCAGGACACGTGCCGAGCGGATGCGGACACGAGGATCGGGCGACGAGAGCCCCCGGGCGATCGACTGCTCCGCCGCACGCAACTCGGCTCTCCATTGTTTCCGGGCGTCGTCGATTCGTCGCAATCGCCTTTCCCGCCGTTCCTCACCCTTCGGCGAATCGGCCTCGCCCGAGATCCGCGTGTATGCCTCATCGAGCTTCGTCACGACCTCATCGCTGCGAAGCAGTGCCACCTCGGACTCATCTCGCACCTGTACGACACGATCGCCGAAGGCCTCGATCAAGGCCTCGGAGGCGCCGAAGGATCCGCGAAGCGCCTTCGCGGCCCGAACACGGTCGGCGGGAGCACCCGCGCGCAGGGTCTCGATGAGGTTGCGATCGGCTCGGGGGCTCGTCGAATCGCCGAGCCCCTCGACCGCGGTCCGGCGCACGCCCGAGGTCGGATCGCTGAGCGCTGCGACGACGGCATCGAGGGCCTGGTCGTTGCGGCCGAAGCGCGCCAGCCCGCGTACCGCGATGGCGCGCCGCCCCGGGTCGCCGGCCGAAGCGGCCCGAAGCAGCGCCGGAAGCACAGCGCGATCTTCGATCAGGGAGAGTGCGCTCAGCGCAGTCTCGTGGACGTCCAGACAGTCGCTTCGGAGGTTGAGCGGCGAGTAGTACCTCGACTCCCGGCGGGCGCGGGTCCAGGTGCCGGGGGAGGGCGTCTTGCTCGAGGCCTCGAGAGCCTTGCGCAGAAAAAGCCGGACTCGCTGCGGCGTGATCCGCTCCCCTGGTGGTCGGGTAAGGAAGTCCGGGGATCTGCGCACGAGTGCACAGCGAACGAAGTCGCTCTCGTCCTGCTCGGCGATCGTGAAGCTCGAATACATCGCCATCTCCGTGCCCAGGGCGACCAGCCCGTCCACGGCGGCGACGCGCACTCTGGCGTCGGAGTCCTCCTTCAGGAGTCGGGCGAGCGCTCTCTCTGCGGAGCGGGTCACGCTCGGCTCGAGGACGAGCTCGCCGCCGACGATCGCACCCAATACGCGTGCAGCCGAACGACGCAGCTCCGGGTCCGGGTCGTCGAGGACCTCGATCAGTGCCTCGGGGGTTTGCGAGTCGAAGGAACGATTGAGTTCGGTCACGGCCTGAACGCGATAGGGGGAGCCGGGATCCCCTACGACCTCGATCAGCGGGGCGGCCGCGCTGGGGGATTCGAGATCGCCCAGCCCGCGGATCGCGACGAGCTTTGGCTCGGCGCTCGGCGTGATGGCGTGGGATGCGAGGCGAAGCGCGGCGCTCCGCTCGCTCCAGTGCGGGGGTTGACGAAGAACCTCGCGCTGTCGACGGATCTGCGACTCGATCCAATCGGCATCGCGCATCCAGGCGTCGGCTGGACGGACGTTCGCGCAGGTCAGGAGCAGAGTGATGCAAGCGAGTCTGCCGGCGATCATCACGCCCGGGACTGGCTGGGTGAAGCTCATCGGGTTGGTTGCCCGCCTCTTGTCGAGGCCCCTCGCTTTGGGTCGATGCCTCTCATCCCTCGTTCACTCCGTTGCCTCTCTCTCGCTCTCACTTCTCGTCTTTCACCTCTCGACTCTCACCCCTCACCTCTCGACTCTCACCCCTCGCCTCTCGTCTCTAACCTCTCGCCTTTCCCCTCTCCCCTCTCGACTCACCCCTCTCGACTTCGGCGTGGTCTATAATCGCCGCGTGTACTCCAGGATCCTCATCGTTGCGCTGCTCTTCTTCGCGAGCCTCGCGTTCCAGTCGACCTTCATCACCCTCGATGCATTCGTCTCCGATGAAGGGATCGTCATGGTCGCGGCCGACGACGTGGCCCGGGGAAGGCTCCTCTACGAAGACTGCGACGTGCCCCTGACCCCGGCAGTATACTTGCTGCAAGGGATCGCGTTCAAGCTCTTCGGCAGCACCTTCCTGGTGTCGCGGACCCTGATTTCCATCGTCAACGCGAGCTGCGTCGTATTGGTCGCCCTGCTGGCATCGTGTTACCTGCCCTTTCGCTTCGCCGCGCTGGCGGGATTCATCGCGATACCGTTGCAGATCTGGATGTGGCCCCATGCGCAGTTCTTCAGCTACAACTCCCTGGCGATTCTCCTCTGCCTGATCGCGATGAGGCTGGCGTGGTCGATCGAAGCCGGGCCCGCGCGACTGCGCGCCGCCTTCTTCTTCGGCGCGGCCCTCGCTGCCGCGCTCTGGACCAAGCCCAATCTCCCGCTCGCGACGGGCGCCGGCGTGCTACTCTACTGGCTGTCGGGATGGTTGCGCAGCAGCTTGAAACTTCCCTGCCGGCGCAGACGGGGCTTCTCGGACCTGCTCAGGGAGGGGATCGCGACGCTCGTCGGGATCGCGACTACGAGCGTGCCCATGATCGTCTATCTCGCGAGTGTTGGGATCCTCGATGAACTGTGGCAGCGACTCGTCGCGATAGCGGGAATCTACGGCGACTCTCCAGCGGGTCTCTTCCCCCCGCTCCTGCCCGTGACGTCCCAGATTCAATCCGTTCGCCTGAGCCCGGATCTCATGCTGCCGGGAATGCTCGTCAACGGCGTGAACGGGTTGGCGGCAGACCATGGCTACCAGTTCCTGCTGGCGTTCAGCGGCTGGATCGATCTCTTCATCCGTCTGCTCTACTACGTTCCCGTCGTGCTCTTCATCGCCGTGGGGGGACTCCTGTCGCGTCGGCTGTGGCGCCGTACCTGGGGCGAAGATGACGAGGCGGCGCTGCTTGCGTGGTTGACCGCCGTCCTGCTCTACCTGACGATCGTGTCGTTCCCCGCTCTTCACTACATCACCCCGACCCTCTTCCCACTCATCGGCCTCGCGACCTTTCTGGCCCACCGCGCATGTACGTCATCCCGCGGTCTGCCCCGGCGCGTCGGTCGAGTGCTCAGCGTGACGGGAGTCGCGGCATATTGGGGGCTCTCCCTGATCGCGCTCTCCATCTACCTGAGCGTTCCACGTGCGCCGGTGCACACGATGCGGGGCACGGTCTGGGTGGACCGGGCCACCTCCGTGCTCTGGAACGACATCCTCGAGTACACGCGATCGCAGGTCGGCGAGGACGAGCGTGTCTTCGTCGTTCCCTACTTCCCTCTCTTCTACTTCCTGAGCGGTCTGGATCACCCCAGCCGCCATGTCGCCCTGGGGCCGACGTTTCCCGGCATGCAGGCGGAGGACGAGATCATCCTTCAACTCGAGCGTGACCAGGTGGAGTTCGTACTCCAGGCGAAGGGAGTGGAGTACCCGGGGCTCGAGGGATTCGAGAGCTCGTATCCGCGCCTGCATCATTACCTCGC
>CBDUYG010000433.1:0-3867 GCA_965371385.1 uncultured Myxococcales bacterium
TCGGCGAACTTCACGGCGCCCGCCTTCATGCGGCCGCCCGAGAGCACCTGGCTCTTCAGCACGACGGGCCCGTCGATGGCCTCGAAGGCCTCGCGGGCCTCGCCCGGGGAGTTGACCACCCGGCTCTCGCCGAGGGGCATGCCATGGCGCCGAAAGAGCGCCTTGGACTCGTACTCGTAGAATCGCATGGGGGGTTGTCTCCGAACCTTTTTCGAGCTTGTTTCGAGGTTTTCGATATGGAGCTTCGACGGTCGCGGGCCGCGCCGCGCCGGACTTGTCCGGCCACCGTGTCCTGCGCCTGCTCACCGCCCGATCATCGGGTGTCGGCCCGGTCTGCCTCCCAAGCGCGAGTGGCTCGCCTGGCTCCGGCGTTCAAACTCACTTCGAACCGGATCCTCGGGCGACCGTGACCGACACAGACAATAGGACAAATTGTCGATCGGGCTCGGTGATTTCGGTGGTCGCCGTCTCATTCAGGGCCGCTGCGGAACAAGAGGCAGACATCTCCTCGGCTTTCGCTCGTGGGCCCGGCTCCGAAGCTCACCATCCCCGAACCTCCAGAGGCGACACCCCGCCCGTGGGGTGCCGCCTCCGGGACCAGATCCACCGCTCGATCGCAGTGGGGGCGACGAGCGCCCTGTCTGGAGCTGATGATCCGATTTGAACGGACGACCTGCTCATTACGAGTGAGCTGCTCTACCAACTGAGCTACATCAGCGTGAAGCGTGAGAATTCGGTGCCGTGCGAACTCCGGCGACCGATTCTAGCCCGGGCACCGGGCCGCGCTAGACCTGGCCCGCAATCGTGGGCCAGAGGTGCCCCGGATGAATGATTGCTTTGATCGAGCATCCAGATGATCGATACTAGAGCCTGGATGTGCCCATCGGCGAGTGCCGGGATTCGTGGACTCTTGAACGGAGCGACGACGAGCAGGCTCACGCGGGAACGATCAGGAGGCCGACATGCCGATACTGCCGATCATTGATCTGCTCATCTTCATCGGGTGGTCGTGCCTTGCGGCTGGAGCGCTGCTCAAAGCCATCTACGTCACGACTCGCTATCGCCCGGATGTGCTCGGCCTTGGACCCCTCGAGTTCATGATGATCTCGGGCATCTTCCTGCTCTTCGCCCTCACCCTGGCCGCGCGCACCTATGTGAAGGCGATCGAGCCCGGCATGCTGGCGAAGAAGCGGGCCGCCTCCGCGCTGCGATCCGTCTCGGACGCAAAGATTGAGAACGACGCGTCCGTCGCCGAGGCGAAGGCCAACAACGGGTTCCAAGCGGAAAAGGCCGCGGGCTCCTGAGCTCGCGCCCGGCGGTGCTCGCTGCTCCCAATCAGACGAAGAGCCCCGAGCATCGGCCGCAGGCCGCTTCGCGCCCCTGAGTGAGGGGGTGCGCTCGCGCCGGCGAAGCGCGCGAGACTTCCGACTCTATTCGCTCTCCGCGCCACCGCCGATCGGGATCAGGCTGAGGGCCGAGACGGCGAGCTCCCGGTAGAGATGAGCGCTCAGAACGACGAGCTCGGCTGCTTTTTCGATGAAGATCTTCATGTTGATGCTCCTTGCTTCACGGGCAGAGTCTGCGGCCCCGGGGAGAGCCTTCAGCCCCGGGGAGAGAGCCTTCAGCCCTGGAAAAGAGCCTTCAGCCCCTGGGAAAGAGCCTTCAGCCCCGAGGAGTGAACCCTCAGCCACGAGCGCCAGGCCCCCAACCTCGGAGAGTGAGCCCTCCGATGTCTGCGACTCCTCAGTCATTGAAGTGGCCGTCAGTGGGGTTCGGGTGGCGGGTTTTTTATCCCTCAGCTTCATTTATGCCAACGAGCGGCGTGATAGAGTCCCCGCCGTGGACGATATGGACGGGAATCGGAACGATGGACGATACGACCACCAGGTCGATCGCGAGATCTGGCTCGACGGCCGGTTCCTTCCCTGGCGGGACGCAACCCTGCACGTCCTCTCCCATGCTGCTCAGCGCGGCTCTCTCGTCTTCGATTATATGAGCGTTCATCAGACTCCCCGAGGGGCAGCGCTCTTTCGCGCTCCCGAGCACATCGAGCGTTTCTTCCGCTCCTGTGACCTCATCGGTCTGGCGCCGGTTCAAGAAAAGGAAGAATTGATCGCCGCACTGGTCGAAACGGTGCAGCGCAACCCCGGAGCCCGGGCGGTCAAGATCAGCGCCTTCCTGGCCTCGATCGAGGTCGACGTGATTGCCCTCGATTCCCGGGTCAGCATCGCGATTGCGGCCTACGACCCGGTGGCCGACGTGATCGCCCTCAAGGGGGCGACGCCGCGGCCGCGCCCCGAGACCCTGCGTCTCTGGATCGAGAAGGAGGTCAAGAATCGCCGGGACGACATCGTCTCGCCCCAGGCGAAGGTCTCCGCCAACTACGTGGCGATGATGAACGCGAAGGCCCACGCCCAGGAGCGTGGCTACGACGAGATCCTGCTGATCGACGAGTTCGGGCACGTCGCCGAGGCCCCGACCGCCAACGTATTCATGGTGGACCGGGCGGGCTCGCTCCTCACTCCGCCCGTCAATCGCATCCTGCTCGGTGTCACCCGGCGCTCGATCATCGAGCTCGCCCAGGCCGAGGGCATCGAGGTGAAGGAGACGCCGATCCTGCCGGAGGATCTCATGCAGGCGGAAGAGGTCTTCATCACCGGGACGACGGCCGGGATCTGGCCCGTGCACTCGATCGACGGCCGGAAGATCGGGGACGGCCGGATCGGAGCGATCTCGAGCAGGCTGGCCGATCGGTTCAAGCGGGTCGTGGCGGGCGAGGACGAAGCGTTCGCGAGCTGGCTCATCCAGGTGGACCCGGGCCGATCGGACCGCTGAGAAGGATAGAGGCCAGGGTAGAGGATCTCGATGCGTGTTCTAGCTGGAATCAAACCGACGGGCGATGCCCTTCACCTGGGGAATTACTTCGGTGCCCTGCGGCAGTTCGTCCTGCTGCAGGAGCAGTACGAAGAGACGCTCTACTTCATCGCCGACTATCACTCGATGACGACCCTGCGCGACGGCGCGGCACGGCGCGGCAATACCCTCAGCGTCGCCCTCGACTATCTCGGCGCCGGGGTGGATCCCGAGCGCGCCATCTTCTTCGTCCAGAGCGACGTTCCCCAGGTATGCGAGCTCACCTGGATCCTCTCGACCGTCACCTCCATGGGCCTGCTCGAGCGGGCCCATGCCTACAAGGACGCCCTGGCGAAGGGCGGGTCCCCGAATCACGGTCTGTTCACCTACCCGGTCCTGATGGCCGCCGACATCCTCATCTACGATTCGGACATCGTTCCGGTCGGCCAGGACCAGAAGCAGCACCTCGAAATGACCCGGGACATGGCTGCGACCTTCAACCACAGCTACGGCGAAGAGGTTTTCAAGCTCCCCGAGCCCTATACCCTCGACGATACGGCGATCGTGCCGGGGACCGACGGCCGCAAGATGAGCAAGTCCTACGGAAACATCATCCCGATGTTCGGGGCTCCGAAAAGACTGAAGAAGTCGGTCATGGGGATCGTGACGGATTCCACTCCCGTCGAGGATCCCAAGGAGCCAACGGGCCCGATCTTCGAGATCCACTCCCTATTCGCGAGCCCGGAGGAGCGGGAGTCGATCGCGAGCCGCGCCCGGGCCGGAGGCCTCGGCTACGGCGACATGAAGAAGGAGCTCCTCGGCATGATCCAGCAGCATTTCGCCGAGATGCGCGAGCGCCGCGCCGACTACGAGAAGCGTCCGGACGATGTGCGCGACATCCTTCGCGACGGTGCGGTGAAGGCGAGAGCGATGGCGGATCCCGTGCTGGATCGCTGCCGTGAGGCGGCGGGACTGGGGAGCCCGCGCTGACGCGCGGGGAGGACCTCCCGCGCT
>CBDUYG010000434.1:0-3860 GCA_965371385.1 uncultured Myxococcales bacterium
CTCCTCGATGTGGGCCGTCGCGATCGGGTCGAGGGCCGAGCAGGGCTCGTCCATCAGGATCACCTCGGGCTTCACGGCGATCGCCCGGGCGATGCACAGACGCTGTTGCTGCCCTCCCGAGAGCCCCGTACCCGGTTCGTCGAGTCGATCCTTCACCTCTTCGAGCAGTCCCGCCTGCTCGAGGGCCCAGATGACCAGATCGTTCAGCTCGGCCCGGCTCGACGTCATCCCGTGGATCCTGGGGCCGTAGGCGATGTTGTCGAAGATCGACTTCGGGAAGGGGTTGGGCTTCTGGAACACCATCCCCACGCGAGCTCGCAGCAGCACCGGGTCGACACCGGCGGAATGGATGCTCTCGCCGTCGAGCAGTACCTCCCCCTCGAATCGGCAGCCCTCGATCGTATCGTTCATACGATTCAAGCAGCGAAGGAAGGTCGATTTTCCGCAGCCCGATGGGCCGATGAGCGACGTCACGGTATTGCCCGGGATCGCGAGGTCGACGCCGAAGAGCGCCTGGGTGTCGCCGTAGAATACGGAGAGGTTGCGAGCCTCCATTCGCGGATTGGCCAGCTTCTCGGTCATGTCGTCTCGCTTCAGCATGTCGATGGATCTCGCTCTGCCAGGCTACCAGCGCCGCTCGAAGCGGCGGCGGATCACGATGGCGGTCAGGTTCATCAGGATCAGGAAGGCCAGGAGGACCAGGATGGCGGCCGAGGTCTTCTCCTCGAAGCCGCGCTCCGGGCTGTCGGCCCAGAGGTAGATCTGGACGGGGAGCACGGTCGAGGGCGAGGTGAGGCCGCTGGGTATGTCGGCCACGAAGGCCACCATGCCGATCATCAGCAGGGGGGCGGTCTCTCCCAACGCCCGGGCCATTCCCACGATCGTTCCGGTCATGATTCCCGGTGTGGCGAGGGGCAGCAGGTGATGGAGGACGACCTGGATCGGAGATGCGCCGATCGCCATCGCGGCCTCGCGAATCGAAGGCGGGATCGACTTGAAGGCCGAGCGCGCGGCGATGATCACGGTGGGGAGGGTCATGAGGGAGAGCACGAGTCCTCCCACCAGGGGAGCCGAGCGCGGCAGATTGAAGAGGTTCAGGAAGACCGCCAGGCCCAGCAGTCCGAAGACCACCGAGGGCACGGCGGCGAGGTTGTTGATGTTCACCTCGATGAGATCGCTCAGCCGGCCCTTGGGTGCGAACTCTTCCAGGTAGATCGCGGCCCCGACCCCGATGGGGAGGCAGCAGGCGAGGGTGACGACCAGGGTCAGGAGCGAGCCGATGAAGGCGCCCCGGACTCCCGCCAGCTCGGGCTCCCGAGAATCCCCATTGCTGAAGAAGCGGGCGTTGAACACGGTCGTGATCAAGCTCTTTCGGGAGAGTGATTCGAGCCATGCGAGCTGCTTGTCGTCGAGGCTGCGGTTGACCTCGGCGACCGACGCATCGACCTGCCCCTTGACCCACATCGCGGCTTCGTCGGAGAGAGGGAGCGTGAACGATCGGCTCTCTCCGATCACGCTCGGATCGGCGAGGGCCATCGCGCGAACCTCGTAGGCGGCGCCGATGCTCATCAGCCCGGAGAGGGTGCGCCGCTCGCGCCGGCCGAGGGACTCGATGCCGAGCTCCCGCTGGAGAGCGGCCCGGATCAGCTTGCTGTAGTTGGCGTCTTTCAGGGCTTCGAGCGTCCCCAGCCCGTCGGGATCGATCAACTTGGGATCGAAGTGTACGTCCAAGGTCAGGACGGGCTCCCGAAAGGCCGGCCACCCCTTGATCGCGATGCTGGTCATCAGCAATACGAGGGCGAGCAGGGAGATGGCGATCGCACCGGCTCCCGCAGCGCGAAAGATCATTTCCGCCCGGTGGCGCTTCGCCAATCGACGAAGAGCCGGCGTGCTGACTCCGCGTGCCTGCGCATCCTCTCGGGCGCGGAGTGCGCCATTTCCGTTCGGATTCATGGCAATCTCACTCATACTGCTCGCGATATTTCCTCACCACCATGAGGGCGATGACATTCAAGATCAGGGTAAAGAAGAAGAGCACGAGCCCCAGCGCGAAGGCGGCGAGGGTCTTGGCGCTGTCGAATTCCTGATCGCCCACGAGAAGCGTCACCATCTGGACCGTCACGGTCGTCACGGCCTCGAAGGGGTTGGCGGTGAGGCGCGCAGCGAGTCCCGCGGCCATCACCACGATCATCGTTTCGCCGATCGCGCGCGAGGTTGCCAGCAGGACCGCACTCACGATGCCGGGCAGGGCTGCGGGCAGGACCACCTGCCTCACGGTCTCGGATTTCGTCGCTCCGAGCGCGTAGGCCCCGTCGCGAAGGGATTGGGGCACGGCGTTGATCACATCGTCCGAGAGGGAGGATACGAAGGGAATGATCATCACTCCCATCACGACTCCCGCGGTCAGTGCACTCTCCGAGGCGATCTCCAGACCGACGCGCTCTCCCAGCGACCTCACCCAGGGTGCGACTTGAATGGCTGCCAGGAATCCGTAGACGACCGTGGGGATCCCGGCGAGTAGCTCGAGCAGGGGCTTGCCGATGCCGCGCAGGCGCGGTCCCGCGTACTCGGAGAGGTGGACGGCCGCCATCAGTCCCAGAGGCACCGCGACCGTCATCGCGATGGCGGTGATGAGCAGGGTGCCGGCAAAGATCGGAACCGCACCGAACTGACCCGTCGAGCCCACCTGGTCGGCGCGCAAGGCCGTCTGGGGACTCCAGTTCAGGCCGAAGAGAAAGTGATCGACGGGGACCAGTGAGAAGAACTGCACCGTCTCGACGACGAGCGAGAGCACGATCCCCAGCGTCGTCACTACCGCGACGAGGGAGCAGAGCATGAGCGCGGCGACCAGAAGGCGTTCCAGTCGCCGGCGCATCACGCGCTTTTCCATGCTGCTCTGAAGAGCGGAGGTGGTCAATGCGTTAGAGCTCCAGGGGCTTCAGTGCCTTTGCGTTCTTCCGTTGCTGCTTGCGCTCGGCGTCGGGTAGCGGGATCAGGCCCTTGTCGACCAGGAAGCCCTCTTCACCCGAGGCGCGTTCGCTCGTGAAGTTGGCGATGTACTCGGTCATGCCCGGGACCTTTCCCACGTGGGCCTTCTTCACGTAGAAGAAGAGGGAACGGGAGATCGTGTACTCGCCCTCGGCGATGGCCTCGAAGGTCGGAGAGACGCCATCGACCAGGCTGCCCTGGATCCGGTCCGCGTTGCGATCGAGGAAGGAGAATCCGAAGATTCCCAGGGCGTTTGGATTCGCGCGCAGCTTCTGGACGATAAGATTGTCGTTCTCTCCGGCATCCAGATAGGCGCCGTCCTCACGCAGGGTGTGGGCGATGATCTTGAATTTTTTCTTATTGCTCTTCTTGAGCTCGGCCAGCATTGCGATCTGCTTCGCACCCTTCTCCATCGCGAGCTCGACGAAGGCGTCCCGCGTACCGGAGGTCGGGGGCGGACCGAATACCTCGATCCGGTTCTTCGGTAGGCTCGGGTCCACGTCGCTCCACAGCTTGTTGGGATTTGGGACGAGCTTGCCGTGAACGGGAATCTCCTTCGCGAGGGCGAGGAAGATCTGCTTCGTGGTGAGGTTGTAGCGGTCCGCCTTACGAGTATTTGCAATCACGATCCCGTCGTATCCGACCTTCACCTCGACGATCTCTCCGACGCCGTTCTTGCCGCAGAGCTCGACCTCCGAGCGCTTGATGCGCCGGGATGCGTTGGTGATGTCGGGAGTCTCGAGGCCGGCGCCGGCGCAGAAGAGCTTGAGCCCGCCGCCGGATCCAGTGCTCTCCACGACCGGAGTCGGGAAATCGCTGCGCCGGCCGAAGTCTTCAGCGACCGCGCTCGAGAAGGGGAATACCGTCGATGA
>CBDUYG010000435.1:0-3856 GCA_965371385.1 uncultured Myxococcales bacterium
AGCCGAATGAGCCAGGGGCCGACGTTGACCCAGAACGACGACAAGAACCAATTCCCCCAGCTTTCGTTCACCGTTGGCATGCCCAACATGGTCCCCGACCAGCTCTCCGAAGTCGAGTTCATGAAGATCTTCGCCGAGTTCCAATGGTGCCAGCTCGGTGCAGCGCTCGATTGCCCGTCGCATCTGCTGAAGAGTGAGGAGGGTGACCGCCTATACGCCTCGGTGGTGCAGGTCGAGTCCCACTTCGGCCACGATGACAGCATCGCCCAGTATCAAGAGGGGGACGTCGTCCACGCGCGCGGCACGGTTCGCTTCCATGCTTTGCACTTCGTCGAGGGTTGGTCGGTTTTCGCCAAGGAGGAGGTGCCACGCGAGACTGTCGAGAAGATCCGGTGCAAGGCCGACCTCGACGGCCTCGACGCGACCTGGGTCTGCATGACGAACGCCATCGTCGCGCGGCTGGCCGACAACAACCGGCTCAAGACCTTCGGCCCGGCGGGTATCGAGGACAAGGACGTGCCTGTCGCCCCCGAGAAGCCCCAGGGCATCGTGGAGCACGAGCATGTCATGCAGACGGGCGAGATCGAGCCCCTCTGTACCAGCGGACTCGTACCGCTCGTGCCGGTCGACGAGAGCCCCGTCACCTATCGGATCGAGCTCGAAAACGACATGAATGGCGCCGGACTGCTCTACTTTGCGCGCTACATCGCGATGATGAACTACGCCGAGCGGATCTTTCTCTTGCGGCGACTGAAGAGGCCCTTCTCCCAGCCGCTGATCCGATTCCTCTCGACCGAGCATCGGCGAACCTACTTCTACGCCAACGCGACCGAGACCGACGAAGTCCTGATTCACTGCAGCGGGGCCGCGATCGAGCCAGACCAGACGCCGAAGCGCGGCGCACTGCGGACCCGGGCGCTGCGATTCCAGTTCTTCTTCGACCTGCATCGCAAATCCGACGGCGTCCTGATGGCGAAGTCGGTGGTAACCAAGGCCCTTTCGATTCCGAATCGCTTCAACAACCTGCGGGGCGAAGCCCGGCGCTTCGCGAAGATGATCCTGGACGAATCCCGGTAACGCATCCTCGGAGTCCCGGCGTGGCGTGCGAGCCCGGCGCCTCTCTCAAAACTGGAAGTAGATGAACTCGCCGCCCGCTCCCGCGACCAGGACCGCGATCGCGAGGATCAGGCCCAGCGCCGCTCCCTCGACCCCCACCCCCAGGAGCGATCGACCGCACCAGGCCTGCACGCCCGCGAGTCGTGGGCGCAGAAGACGCTCGCCGATATGGGAGGCAACGCAGAGGAGCAGGATCGCGGTCTGCATGACGGGCCAGCCCAAGACTTCGCCGCCCCCGCAAAGCCCCGTCCAGAAGTCGGCCGCCTGGGGGAGGGAGTCCACGCGGAAGAGGACGAGCACGACCGCATAGACGTTGAAGTGGAGCAGGATCTTCCACGCGTCGCCGGGCACGAGCCGGGCGTCGACGCGCTCCGGACTTCCGAAGCGCCTATGTGCGGCGAGCATGAGACCGATCATCCCGCCCCAGACGACGAAGTTCCATCCCGCCCCGTGCCATAATCCGGCGAGCAACATCGTCAAGATGAGGTTGCGGTAGGTCAGCCATTCACCCTGGGTTGCGCCTCCCAGGGGAGTGAAGATGTAGTACGTCAGCCAGCGAGTGAGGGTCATGTGCCAGCGCCGCCAGAACTCCGCCGGGTTGCGAGCCAGATAGGGCTCCTCGAAGTTGAAGGGGAGCTCGAAGCCGAAGAGCAGGGCCATTCCGCGCCCCATGTCGGTGTAGCCCGAGAAGTCGAAATAGATCTGAAAGCAGAAGCTGTAGATCGCGGCCCAATGAAAGGGAGCGCTCGCGATGCCCGGCGCGGAGAAGATGGGATCGACGAAGGGCGCCAGCAGGAAATCGGCGAGGATCACCTTCTTGACCACACCCGATGCCAGAAGCCAGAGCCCGCGGCGCACCTGGGCCGGGCTCGGCCCGCGATTGGCCTCGGCCTGGGGGAGGAACTCGCCTCCGCGCAGGATGGGGCCGGCGATCAGCTGAGGAAAGAAGGCGATGAAGAGCGCATAGCGGGTGAGGCTCGGGATCTTGGTCTTCGGACTCCAGTAGCAATCGACCGAGTAGGCGACGATCTGGAAGCTGTAGAACGAGATGCCCAGGGGCAGCAAAATTTCAGGGATCGGGAGCGTGACGCCCGTCAGCAGCTCCCATCCCGGTACCAGCGTCTCGACCAGCATGGCGGCGTACTTGAAATAGACCAGAAGCCCCATGGTGAACACGATGGAGGCCAGCAGGAAGAGCTGCGGGCGGCGGCTCGCCCGCATCCCCCGCAAGAGCGCATGGTTGACCCCGATGCCGAGGAGCAGGAGCGGCAGATACGCGGGAATCCAGAGCGTATAGAAGACGAGACTCGCGCCGAGCAGCACCTGGTTGCGCACACCCCTGGGCGCAGCGCGGTAGAGCAGTACGACGACGGCCAGGAAGATCGCAAATTGAAAGGTATTGAAGAGCACTAGCGAGCCGCCCCGACCCGCTGCCGGATGTGGCCGAGGAGCGGTTCGCCCAGTGCCTGCGCGACTCGCGCCGGGCCGTCGACCTCATCGTCGACCACGAAGTGTCCGGTTCCATCCCGGAAACCCTCGTCGGGCAGGAGCGCGTGCAGATCGATGAAGTCCCCGCCGGCTTCGCGCACCTCTTCTTCCACGACGGCGATGGTGCGGGCCAGCCCCTCACGGTTCAGCAGACCCAGAGCATCCATGTGCTCGACGTTGACGGGAGTCAGGTAGACGAAGACCGGAATGCCGGCGCGCTCGAAATCTCGTACGGCCGCGGTGAGCGCCTGAAGGACGGGGTTGTCGGGCCCGAGTCCCCCGAGCGCGCCTCGGTAGTGCTCGAGCACGCCCTTTTCGGTGAAGCGGAAGTAGGGATGCTCCGGGCCCGGGACGAAGAGGCTCGAGAGAACGTGTTCGTCGATCGCATCCTTCGTGACGTGGCTCGCTTCACCGCCGAAGACTCCATCGGCCCAGCCCTGCACCTCGCTCCTCGCACGGCCGACGCGAGCCTGGTCGATCATGAGCTGGTACCAGAGGTCGAAGCCGCCCAGCTGGACGATGGATACGTAGAACAAGAGCCGATCCAGGGTGAGGCCGACCCAGTCGAGCGGCAGCGATGCGGCCTCGGGGACTCGCCTGAGCGCCGTCAGGCCGGCCAGCTCCGGACGCGAGTAGGCGTTCCGCCAGCTTGGCGAGACGGTGTCGAGGTTGAAGGAGAAGAGCACCCCGTCGGGCTCGGCCGCGATGATGCGATCCGCGAGGAAGTAGTAGTCGAAGGGAGCGACGCCCGAGACCGCGAGGCTCACCAGCTCGATCCGCGGACCCTCGGGTGCCAGACGCGCGAGTTCGGCTTCGACCTGCTCGGGTACCTGATGGCCCGGGCGGTAGCTCACCACCGTCGAGTCACCGAGCACGACGATCTGATGCAGGGGCTCCCGAGACTCGGCGCGGTTGCGGGCGAGCTCGGGCAGTCGGCGCTCGATCACGTCGGCGATATTGAGGTTGACGGGGGGGCGCTCTGGAACCGCCGATCGCACCGCCTGTAGGAGGACGAAGGTGGCGAGGGAGAAGACGATCGTCAGGCCGGCGCCGAAGACCACCACCCGCAGCAACCGTCGCGGATTCAGCACTCAGACCTCCCGACTTCTCGAGGACCCGCTTCCAGCCCGATTTATTCATGAGCGCTCTACTGAGGACGGCAATAGCACTGCATTTTTCGGGACCTTCTCACTGCGTCGATCCTCGACGTACTGAAAGTACGCCCGCAGTCGACTCGGCTCCGAGGGCCCCG
>CBDUYG010000436.1:0-3850 GCA_965371385.1 uncultured Myxococcales bacterium
TCGGCCTGCCGGGCAATCCCGTCTCGGCGGCGGTGACCTTCGAGCAGTTCGTGCGTCCGGCGCTGCGCAAGATGCTGGGTCACCGAGCCTGCTTTCGTTCGACGGTCAGGGCCCGACTCGGCACCCGCCTCAGCAAGAAGGCCGGGCGACTCAACTTCATCCGCGTCCAGCTCGAGCGCCGGGACGGTGAGCTGTGGGCCTCGAGCACCGGAAATCAAGGCTCCGGCGTGTTTCGCTCGATGTCCCTCGCCCAGGGGCTCCTGGTATTTCCGAGCGAAGCGACGGAGCTCGCCGAAGGCTCGGAAGTCACCGTGCAGATCGTCGATGAAGGCTTCTTCGCCGCGACGACCCGGGGCTTCGAATCAGGGTGAGCCAGAGCGCGCACACATCGGCAGCGGGCGCGCGCCTCGCGAACGTGTCGGCTGCACTCCTGGTCGGTGCCTGGGCGGATGCCCCGGCCGCGCCGTCCGCCGTCCCGGGAACGGGCAGTCGCGCGGCCTGGCAGCAGACGGCCCGGGCGGCTCGCCTGCTCACCACACTCTTCTGCGAGGTTGGGGTCCTGACCGAAGACGGCGAGGCGGCTGGAGAGCGGCTCGCAGGGGCGCCGATGTCGACGATCGAGCCTCGGCCGGGCCCGGCGTCGGGCCTCGCCGGCCTGGTGGCGGCTCTCGAGGCGGCGCGCGAAGAGCGCGTGCTCGTCCTGGCCGCCGATCTCGCCCATGTCACCCCCGACCTTCTCCTGGCCCTCACCGCCTGGCCGGAGGCCCCCGTCGTGGCTCCCCGGGCCAATGGCCGTTGCCAGCCGCTCTGTGCCATCTATCGCAAGAACGAGGTTCTACCGCTCGCGCGCGAGCTGTGGCGGGACGGTGACGCCGATCTGCACGCTCTGCTCGGCCAACTCGAATGCGGTCACCTCGAAGGCGCGGACCTCGCGGCGCTGGATTCCGACATCGGGGTGATGCGAAGAGGCGACGTTTCGCCCTGACCCCGCGCACCTCTTGCCCCAGCCCTTCGTGGCAGGCCGTGCGATCGACTCGCTCGCCGCCGCTCGGGTGCGGCGATAGGATCCGGCCATGCGGACGTCGCGCAAGCTCTCCCTGTACATCGCCCGGCAGATCCTGGAGTACTGCCTGATTGCCTTCCTGGCTCTGAGCGTCGTGCTGGTGAGCCAGAACGCCCTTCGCATGCTCGACGAGCTGGTTGCGGTCGGAGTCACGCCAGGGGACCTCTCGCTCGTTCTCCTGTGCATGTCGGCGATGCTCGCCGCATACACCTTGCCCCTCGCCTTTCTCTTCGGCGTCTTCTTCGCGGTCAGCCGGCTCCGCGCGGAGGGCGAGGTCACTGCCATGCAGGCATCCGGGCTCGGTCCGGGTGCACTCCTCGTTCCCGCCCTGGCGATGGGGATGCTCTTCAGTGTCGCGACCGGGAGCGTGATGATTGGTGTCGAACATCGCGCTCATCGTCAGCTCCGCTCTCTCGTCGAGACGATGGCGGCACGCGGCGGAATGCTCGAGGCGGGTCGGTTTCGTGAGATCGAGGGGCGCGTTCTCTACGTGCAGGAGCGCGATCGGGAGAATCGACTGCGCGGGGTGATGATCTCCGACTCCAGCAACCCCGATCGACCCTTCGTGATCTTCGCGGAGAAGGGATTCTTCGAATTCGACGAGGCCCACACCCTCTTCCGTATCGGCCTGGAGAACGGCGCGATCCATCTCTCGCCCCCCGCTGCGGGCTCCGCCCCGGGCAGCGAGGCGATCGCGAGAGCGGATCGCGTGCGCCAGATTTCCTTCGACCGTCTCGACTATGCACTCGACGTTCGTCGGCTGATTCGCAGCCTCGGCTTCGCGACGCGCCCCCGGCAGATGAGCTTCGAAGAGCTCGACGCGGTCGTCGCGCGGGCTCGTGCGGGCGGGGAGCTCGCGAGTCTCGACCAGAAGAATCCGGTCGAGTACGAGCTCGAGATCCAGCGCCGCTACGCACTCCCGATTGCGCCGCTGCTCTTCGCTGCGCTGGCTGTGCCCCTTGCCCTGGGGCGCCTGGGGGGGACACCGACGCGCGGGATGTTGATCGGCCTGGTCCTCGCGATGGGCTACTACGGGCTCTTCTCCGAGTGTCGCCTGCTGGCCCGGGAGGGCTGGATCGCACCGGCGGTCGCGCTCTGGCTCCCGAATCTCTTTTTCGCTCTGGTGGCGGTCGGGCTGTCGATTCGTGCGGAGCGAATCACGGGACGACGATGACCCTCTCGAGGATCGGTGAGCCCATGTCGCCGAAGTAGTGCCGCCGCTCCTCGTCCACCAGGTCGATCTGCAGGAGATACGATCCGGATCGTGGCGGCCGAAAATGCGCGATCCGGGCCGTCTCGGAGGCGCCGGGCGCCAGCTCGGCGACGCCGGCACAGCTACGCCTTTCCGTCACGAAGGGGGAGTCGACTGGGGGGGCGGTCTCGAGCTCACGCATCCGAACCGAAAGGCGCACGCCGCTGTCGGGACAGCCGATCGGGATCGGCTTCGGACTTCGATTCGTGATCCGTACCGCGAGCTCGAGGTTTCGCTGGGTGTCGCTCGCCGGCTCGCTGGGCCTGCGCAGCTCGTGGGAGAGCAGCTCGAGCTCGACCCGATAGTAGTAGGCGATGTAGTGCTCTCGAACCCAGGTGCGGAAGAGCTCGGGCGTATGGGCTTGCCCTTCCGCCTCGAGCCAGGCGGCATACGAGGTGACGACGCCCGGAAGGTCCGAGCCGAGCCATGGGCCCGGATAGCCGAAACGAAGAGCGAACTGCCCCGCGGCCGACTCGGGATCCGTTCCGTCGAGCAGCTGGGCGACCGCCGAGGCCAGGCCGGTGCGGTCGATTCCGGCCTCACAGTGGACGAGGAGAGGGCGAGGCGAGGAGTCGAGGCTGTCGATCAGGTTCTGTAGCTCCGCTGGAGAGGGCCAGCGCCGGCCGCTGAGGTCGACCCGTACCAGGGCCACTCCCATTTCCCGGGCGATCTCCCCCTCGTCCTGTCCGCCTGGGTCCAGCTCGCTGGAGCCGCGCTTGATGTGGATCAAGGATGCGAGCTCGAGCTCGTCGATCCAGTCGCGCAGCTCCTCCGGGCGAGGCTGAGCGCTTCGATAGACTTCTCCGGGGATCACGACGTGTCGATTCCCGAGCAGCGTGATTCGCGCAATGGGATAGAGGATCGCGCACGCGGCCAGGGCCACGAGCGCGATTGTGATCCAGCTGCGGTGGGAGATCTTCATGCTTCCATCCCTGCCACGGGCACGGACGAGTGGGTAGCAGAGCGAAAGCGTGCGCGGGATCCAGGACCGTCGGGGACGGGATCAGCCGCGTGCCCGTTCGATCAGGCGCGAGCTGCGGATTCCCGGAATTTCACGCAGGCGCACCACCTCTCCCCCCCAGCTCTCGACATCGTCGCGACCGACGATTTCATCGAGACTCCAGTCGCCCCCCTTGGCAAGCACATCCGGGCGCAGGCACCGGATCACGCTCAGCGGGGTGGGGCTTCCGAAGATCACGACCCAATCGACACAGGCGAGGGCGGCTACGACTTCGCCGCGCTGCTTCGCGCTCACGATCGGGCGCTCGGGGCCCTTCAGTCGCCGCACGCTGGCATCGCTGTTGATCGCGACCACGAGGTGATCGCCCAGGCGTCTCGCTTCTTCGAGGCTTCGTACGTGACCCACGTGCAGGATGTCGAAGCAGCCGTTGGTGAAGACGACGCGCCCTCCGTTCCCCTGGGCGAGGCGAATCCGGCGGGCAGCCTCGCCCTGGGAGAGCAGCTTCTTGCGGGCTTCGCCGCCGCCCGGGAGTGTTCCGCTCACGGATCTTCTCCTTTCGACTCGTCTCTTACCA
>CBDUYG010000437.1:0-3847 GCA_965371385.1 uncultured Myxococcales bacterium
GGATGGAGTATCTGGATTTCCTGGACTGCCTGGAATTCTACTCGATGGCCTCCCTCGATGAAGTCGATGGGATCGCGGCACACCTCATCGCCTACCTCGAGGCAAACCTCGCGGACTGCTCCCTGAAGCCGGTGGAAGCCTACGTCCTGCTGGACAAGATCGAGTCCATCGAACGACATTTGAGCTTCACGCCCCGTGCCGACGCCTACCGCGGCCTCTTCGGGCCGGTCCGCAGTCGTATCAGGGAGGTTCGCGGACTCTCTCTGCCCCTCGGACCCACGCACGGCGACCTGACCCTGTCGAACGTCATGGTGGCCAGCGACCTCAGCTGCATCGGACTCTTCGACTTTCTCGACGGCTACCTCGAGTCGCCGCTGGTCGATATCGCCAAAGTGCGCCAGGACACACAGTTCGGATGGTCGAGCCTGATGTCGGAGACTCCCGTAGACCAGGCCCGATTCAAGCAGATCATGCGTCACACGGATGCGATCATCGTGAATCGCTTCCGGGAGTACGAGTGGTTCCGGAAGGGCATCGACATCATCCAGGCAGTCAACCTGCTGCGAATCGCGCCCTATGCACGAACCGAATCCGTCCACCGCTTCATCATTGACGCTGTGCGCTCCTTGGGGTTTGACCGATGAATCTGATCGTGCCGATCGCGGGGCGTTCCGCCCGTTTTCCCGCCATGAAGCCGAAGTGGATGCTGACCCATCCGCGAGGAAACATGATGATCGTCGAGGCGATCAAGGGTCTCGATCTCGCCGAGGTCGACAATATCTACATCGTCGGGCTGGCGGAGCACGAAGAAGAGTTCGGCTTTACCCGATTCCTGTCGAAGCAGCTCGAGACGCTCGGGCTCGACGGCCGCCTGCAGTTCGTCGTGCTACCCGAGCAGACCCGCAACCAGCCCGAGACCATCGCCCAGGCCATCGAGCAGGCTGGAATCGTTGGGCCGATCTACATCAAGGACTCCGACAATTACTTCTGCGACAAGATCACTCCGGGCAACCGGGTCGCCTGCTTCGACCTCCACGACCTCGAGCAGGTCAACGCACGGAACAAGAGCTACATCGAGGTCGACTCCGGCGGCCACCTGAGGAACATCGTCGAGAAGAAGATCGTCAGCAGCACGTTCTGCGTTGGCGGGTACAGCTTCGAATCGGCCGAGGAGTACACGAAGGCCTTCGATCGACTCGAGGAGAACGATCTGCTCTACGTGTCCCATATCATCTATTCGATGATCCTCGAGGGCGCCATCTTTACCCAGGATTATGTATCCGACTATGTCGACTGGGGCACGCTGCGGGAGTGGAACGACTACAAGCGTCAATACAGCACGCTCTTCATCGACCTCGACGGAACGCTGGTCGTCAACTCCGGGCAGTACTCCCAGCCGGGATGGGGCGAGACGGACGGGATCAAGGCAAACATCGACGCCGTCAACGCCCTGCACGATACGGGCAAGGTGGAGGTGATCATCACCACATCTCGAACGGAGGCGTTTCGAGAGGCGACCCTCGCTCAGATGGAGCGCATCGGGATTCGCTATCACCAGGTCATCTTCGGGCTGGCCCACGGGCGCCGGATCGTGATCAATGACTATGCCAATACCAACCCATTCAAGAGCTGCGACGCCATCAACATCAGGCGCAACAGCGACGACCTGAGAGAGATGTTGGAAGAGTCGGTAGGCTTCAATATCGATGTCCCGGCAAGAAAATCGGCCGACCCGTCGTCGGACGATTGAACCAACCCCGGCGTCCACCCCGGCGCTCAGCGAAGAGTTTTCAGGTGCTCGATGATGAGGGCCCGACTGGCGGGGTCGGGGATTCCCTTCGCGTCCATGGCGGTTCCGGGGATGAACGCGGCCGGGTCGGCGATGAATGCATCGAGTCTCGCATCCGTCCATCGACCGCCAAGAGCGGCCATCGCCTCCGAGTAACGATACCCACGTTCCGAAGTCACACTTCGACCGGCGATCCCCCACAAGTTGGGACCGGTTCCGTGGGTCGCGTCATCCTGGGCCTGGTGACAGCCCGCGCATCGACTCGCGAAAAGGAGCTCTCCGTTGTTGGATGCGGAGCTCGGTAGCAGCGATACCAGACTGGCGTCATCGGTCCAGAGGATGATTCTTCCGTCATGTCCTTCGAGGATGTCACGGATGCGCTTTCCGATGGGGATGGGCTCCACGAATACCGGACGTCCGTCCTGGAATCGGATCCGGTGAAGGGTCTCGTCCACGAGTGAGGAGACCAGTAGATCGCCTTTCCAGGCCGGGAAGGCGCCCTTCTCCACCCCGATCAGATTCGAAACGCCGATGGAGGGAACCCAGGCGTAGACCGGGGCCACGTAGCGCTCGTGACGCCCCTGCTCGTCGCTCAAGGGCCAGACGTACGCGCCGTACTCCGTGCCATACGTCTCGAGGGGCCAGCCATAGTTGGCTCCCGGAACGATTCGATTCAGCTCGTCTCCTCCCTGGGGCCCATGTTCGGTGCTCCAGATCGTGCCCGCGGGATCGATGTAGAGGCCTTGCGGATTCCGGTGCCCCAGGCTGAAGATCCGGCTCGCACCTGTGCGGCGATCGATCGCGACGATCTTGCCGTAGGAGGCAGCTGGATCCTGTGGTAGCTGTGGCGTGCCGTTCCAGCCATCGTACTCGTGATCGCCGACCGTCAGCAGGAATTCGTTCGCATCGAGCCACGCCATGCGGCCGCCCTGTTGCTGGCCGCCGAAGGCGTGACCTCGGCCCCCTTCCCTCAGCGGCAGACACGGCGATGTCTCGTAGAGCGTTCTCCACGGACTCTTGCTCGTCCCGGCCAGGAATTCGTCCAGGCGGTCGCTGCGAGCCGATACCCGGACCCCATAGCACCTCTCCGAGGCCTTCCAGAAATGGTGCGAAGTCAGGATCTCGACGTCATCACCTCGCGACCGAAGCAGCACGTCGGATACCCGAAAGCGGAAGCTTTCCCAGTTGACTCCGTGTTCGGCAACGAACTCGTCGCGATTGATGGGGACCCGGTAGGGAAGAGGCCGAAGCTCGAACTCACCGGACTGCGCGTTCCACCGGAAGAGATGGAAGTCACCCTCCCCGGTCACCAGCAGCCCCTGATCGCCGATAAGCGCGATTCCGCCACCGGAAGCGGAAGGCTTCGGAATCTTCAGCGGGTAGTAGCTCACCTCCAGGCCGTACTGCGCGGTGGAGATGAAGGCCGTGCGCTTCTGCGACGTGACGCAGGCAACGAAGAGGAGAGCGCAGACTGCTGCCCCCAGCAGCCGTTTGCCCGGTGTGCGACGCGCCGACATCGACCGCTCGAGCTGTCCCGATTCGTAGTCTCTCACGCGTCGGCTTCGACCCGCACCTCGGCGTGCCGTCCGCGACGATGTCATGGCCGCCCCGCCCGCATGCTCGACCGCTGCGCTGCGTGGTTACCAGCCATGGTTCACCAGTTGCCGATTCATCTCGTACTCCGGATGAACCGGCTCACACGCATTTCGTGTAGCCAGTACGCAGAGCAGATCCTTGCTCCAGAAAACCTCGTCTTCGCCCCAGCAGCGAACGACCTCGTAATCTGGAAAATTTGCGGCGTCGGCCGGGAGCGTCAGCGCGTAGTTATAGGGACGTTCCGTCATGGATTGATCCTGCTCTGCCGCCAGGAAGTACATAGGAACGGCGCGATTCAAGAAGGTGTAGCCTCCGACGACCCATTCCACATCGATCAGTGCGACGCCGCACAGATCGTCTTGCTGATGCAGCAACACCGCCGCCTCGATATAGGACCGGCTGCGGTAGAAGTGCTTCTCCAAGGGTCCGAAGAAGCTCAGATACACGAAGAGCCCGGCAACG
>CBDUYG010000438.1:0-3836 GCA_965371385.1 uncultured Myxococcales bacterium
CGGCGCGCTCGGGGACGATGTTCGGCGCCTGGCCCCCGTCCACGATGATGCCGTGAATCCGCTCGTCCGGAGCGATGTGCTGACGCAAGGCCCCGATCGATTGATAGGCGACCACCAGGGCATCGAGGGCGTTGATGCCGCGCTCCGGTGCGGCGGCGGCGTGGGAGGCACGGCCGCGATAGACGACCTCGACCTCTGCTTTGCTGATACACGGCATGGCCGCGAGGTTGAAGCCCGCAGGATGCATCATGAGCGCGCAGTCGACGTCCTCGAAGGCGCCCTTGCGCAGCATGAGCTCCTTGCCTCCGCCGTCTTCTTCCGCCGGGGTGCCGAGGATGCGAACCCGGCCGGGCAGGCTGCGGGTCTGATTCAAGAGCGCGAGCCCGGCTCCCACCGACGCGGTTGCGATGAGGTTGTGCCCGCAGGCGTGACCGATCTCCGGCAGGGCGTCGTATTCGGCGAGGAGTGCGACTCGCGGGCCTTCGCCGGCACCGAACTCGGCTTCGAAGGCGGTCTCGAGTCCGTAGCTTCCGGATTCGACCTCGAGGCCGGCGGCGCCCAGGACCTGGATCAGCAGGGCGGAGGCCGCGTGCTCCTCGAAGGAGAGCTCGGGCCTGGCGTGGATCTTGCGCGAAATTTCGATCAGCTCGCTGCGGCGCGAATCGATCCAGTCGCAGGCTTCCCGCTTGAGCTCATGGATCTCATCCGGCGTGCCCGCAGTGGCCTGCCTTTCTCGTCTCGCCGAATCGGTCGTCATCGCATCTCCTCCTGCCGGGCCGCTCAGAGTCACTCGGCATTGTACCCCTCCGCCGCTTCAACGGCAGAGGTGGCGAAGGCGAGGAAGGCGAGGTCACGCACGCCGGTAGAGTCGGAGCTGCGATCCGCCGGGGCGAAGCCGCTCACGAGATCGTGCTGGTCGGGGAAGCGCGGGAGTGGCATCATGGGCCCTTTCGCGGACGAAATCGACCCGAAGGGTGAGCCAGCGAGATCAGGAAGGGCAGGGCTTACTCTCCAGCTTCAGGGGCCGGATGGGTCCGGGCAGGTCGAACGTGAAGCGAGAACGTCCGCAGGCTGAAACCGAAGTGAGTGAAACCCGATATAGAGTCGAGCCCGAGAAAGTCGAACCCGAAAGAGCGAAACCCGAAAAATGAAACCCGATAAGAGGAAGCCTTTCCGACCCTTCGCCTTGCTGCTGAACTTCGTCGCCCTCGTGATGATGCTTCCCACCGTCGCGCTCGGTTGGTCTTCGCCTTCGCCCCACATCCAACTTCAGCTCGCCTATATCGACCCCGGTACGGGGAGCTTCGTTGCCCAGGCCGTGGTTGCGGCGATCGCAGGGGTTGCGGTCACCCTCCGCCTCTACTGGTCGAAGATCAAGAGCATGCTGGGCATGGCGGCTCCGAGCGATGACGACGAGGATGCCCACGCCGACGATGAGTGAGCGAGCGATCGGGGCCTCGTTTCGGGATCCCAGCGGCTTCGTATTCGAGCATGACGGGTGCATCCACCGTCAGGTCAATCGCCGCTACGCGGACGATTACGATTACCTGATGACCTCGGGGCTCTACCAGACGCTCGTCGAAAAGAAGCTCTTGATTTCGCACGTGGAGGTGGATTCTCCGCTCGAGGCCTCGGCGGAGCACTACCGCACCCTCCTCCCCGAGCCGATTCCCTTCGTCTCCTATCCTTATGAGTGGTGCTTCAGTCAGCTCAGGGATGCCGCGCTAATGACCCTGCGTCTGCAGAAGCTGGCGGTCGAGCACGGCATGTTCCTCAAGGACGCGACGGCCTACAACGTCCAATTCCTCCGTGGCCGCCCGGTGATGATCGACACCCTTTCCTTTGCGCGCTACGAGGAGGGAATTCCCTGGGTGGGATACCGGCAGTTCTGCCAGCATTTTCTCGCGCCCCTGGCCCTGATGAGCCGGCGCGACGTTCGTCTGCTGGAGCTGATGCGCGTGCATCTCGATGGCGTTCCCCTCGACCTCGCCGTTTCCCTGCTGCCGATGCGCAGCTGGCTGAGTCCGTCGCTCTGGACCCATCTACGCCTGCACGCCCGCTTTCAGCGCAGATTCGAAGGCGCGGGCGGCGTTTCGACGAAGGGCGAGGTAGAGGCGCCGAAGACGCGGGCCGTCTCGCGCTCGGCTCTCGGGAACCTGGTCGAAGATCTGCGGGGCACCATCCGAGGACTGAGCTGGAAGCCCGCCGGGACCGAGTGGGCAGAGTATTATTCAGGAGACAGCTACGAAGACGACTCCCTCCAGTTCAAGCAGGATGCGGTGCGGCGCCACGTGATGTCGATCCAGCCCGGCTGTGTCTGGGATCTCGGCGCCAATACCGGCGTCTACAGCCGGATCGCCGCTGACGAGGGGGCTCGGGTACTCTCCTTCGACGTCGATCCTGCCTGCGTAGAGCGGAACTATCGGGAGGCTCGCAAGCAGAAGGACGAACGTCTGCTGCCCCTGCTTCTCGACCTCGTCAATCCATCGCCGGCTCTGGGATGGGCCCACGACGAACGATCGTCCCTGGCCGATCGCGCGAACGCCGATCTCGTGCTCGCTCTCGCGCTGATCCACCACATCGCGATCTCGAACAATGTCCCGCTCTCGAAAATCGCGGCCTACTTTGCCCGCCTGGCCCCCGACCTCGTGATCGAGTTCGTGCCGAAGAGCGATCCGAAGGTGATCACTCTCCTGGCCACACGGGAGGACGTATTCCCCGACTACACCCGAGAGGGCTTCGAAGCCGCATTCGGGGAGATCTACGACATCGTGACGGTAGACGCGATTCCCGGATCCGAGCGCACTCTCTATCACCTGCGTCGCAGGTGATCTCTCCGGGTCGCCGTCCCTGAAGCGAAGAGCGCCGGCGAAGCAGGGCTTCACCGGCGCTCTCATTCTTGCATTCCCACGAAGGCGGCCTTCGCGCTTTGTCCTCGCTTCGCCTTCAGGTCGTCGCGACGGCGTCACCTCCGCGCTCGCCGGTGCGGATTCGCACCGCTTCTTCGACCGGCAGGACGAAAATCTTGCCGTCTCCGATGCGCCCGGTCTGGCACGACTCGAGCAGGGCGCCCGTCACCTTCTCCACGAGGTCTTCCGACACGACGATCTCGAGCTTGATCTTGGGCAGGAAGTCCACCACGTACTCCGCACCGCGGTAGAGCTCCGTATGTCCCTTCTGGCGCCCGAATCCCTTTACTTCGCTGACCGTGAGACCCTGCACACCGATGCCGCTCAGGGCTTCCTTGGCTTCGTCGAGCTTGAATGGCTTGATGATCGCTTCGACCTTCTTCATTTCCGTCTTCCTTCCTGTGCCGGCCGGAGGGCCGGCTCGAGTTCGTGTTCAGGACCGCGGGATCCGAGGATGACGCGCCGATTGCGCGCCATCCCCCGTTGATCCCGCCCCGCGACTCAGTTGTTCTCCGTAGCCAGGACGTGAGCCCTGGCTGTGGCCGGAGCGTGAGATGGACCGGCCACGTCGAACTGGGCGGAGCCCGTGTGGACGTCCCATGCGTGCATGCCGTGCTCGCCGATGTCGAGGCCCTCGATCTCCTCCTCTTCGCTCACGCGCAGACCCATGGTGGCCTTGATGCCGAGGAAGAGCGCCGTCGCGCAGAGCAGGGTGAAGGCGCCGTAGCAGGCAACACCGATTGCCTGGGTGACGATGCTGTGCTCGGGATTGGTCGAGAAGATCCCGACGGCCAGGGTGCCCCAGATGCCGCAGACCAGGTGGACCGAGATGGCACCGACCGGATCG
Organism: uncultured Myxococcales bacterium; assembly: GCA_965371385.1. Classification (GTDB taxonomy): domain Bacteria; phylum Myxococcota_A; class UBA9160; order UBA9160; family UBA4427; genus CBDUYG01. The sequence goes on from CBDUYG010000438.1 coordinate 3,757, forward strand.
TCGATCTTGATCTTGTCGATTGCGATCACCGAGAAGACGACCAGGCAGCCGGCCAGCAGGCCGATGATGACCGCGCTGTT
>CBDUYG010000439.1:0-3833 GCA_965371385.1 uncultured Myxococcales bacterium
TCGGGGCCGAGCCCCAGACGCTCCATCACGCCGGGCCGGAAGCCCTCGATCAAGGCGTCGGCCTTCTCGACCAGCCGCAGCACCGTCTCGACGCCTTCGGGGCTCTTGAGGTTCACGCCGATGTTGCGGCGGCCGCGATTCATCAGATCCGCGTGAGGGCCTTCGGGTTGGGTGGGAAGCACGCGATCCGCCCGATCGATACGCAGCACCTCGGCTCCCATGTCGGAGAGCATCATGGCCGCAAAGGGCCCGGGGCCGATGCCTGCGATTTCGAGAACCTTCACACCTTCGAGCGGACCCATCTTCTTCTCCTGACGACTTTGTTCGTCGATTTCTCGTGCGAGCCCGACCCGTCATTCGGAGCGGCCCCTCTGCAGCTGAACAACCGTGGAGCTAGCAGCCCGTGCGGGCCAGTAGCTCGAGCGTCACTTCGCGCTGGCGCGCGGCGACCTCCTCGGCCGACTCCTCCACGATCTTCTCGTCGGGCTCGATCCGGAAGATCTGCTGACCCTTGGTGATGATCTCGCCGTCCTTGTCCTTCATCAGGCTCTCGACGACGGTCCCCGAGAAGGGCGCCAGCACCTTGTTGAACATCTTCATCACCTCGATGATGAAGAGGGGCTGGCCCTCATCGAAGTGCTCGCCTTCGGCGACGAGCAGGGGCAGATGCGGCGCATCGCGGGCAAAAAAGGCTCCGCCCATCGGAGCCACGATCTCATCCGAGCTGGCCTTCGGCGGCGGCGCGAGGTGGCGGATCAGCGCCTCGCCGGATTCGGCATCGCTGAAGACCTCGGGGATCAACACCTGGTAGCTCTCGCTCACCTCGATCTCGCTGAAGCGCGAGCGGACGCCGATCGCAGGAATCAGGAGCAGAAGCTCCATGCCCACCCGAAGACCGCGATGCGTAGCCTGGCAGCGCTTCCAGAGCTCGGGATCGCCCTCGGCGACGTCGGCGTTCGAATCCGCATCGAAGAGCGCGTCCATCTCCTTCCAATCCTGAACGCCCGTCACCTCGGTAACCCCGCCATAGAAGAAGACCGCCTGCTCGATGATCTCCTCGTCCTTCTCCCAGATGATCTCCGAGGGCGGCTTGTTGGGCGCGTTCTCGATGTTGAGATAGTGATAGAGCTCCTGGAGGAAGCGCATCGGGTTGGCGGCAAATTTCACGCTCTCGCCATCCAACTCCCACAGGTCTCCGGCGAAGCGCCCGATAAAGCCCGCGAGAGCGTGCGGGTTTCCCAGCAGCCGGCGCAGCGGGCGAAGCAGCAGGGTCTCCTTCAGGGCGAAGACTTCCCTGGCACTGCGATCATCGAGGCGCGCCAGGATGTCACGTACCGCGACCACCAGATCGACGTCGTTCACCACCTTCTGCAACGCTCCCACACCCGCGAGATAGCCGAGCATGAAGCGTGTATCGGGCTTCGCCATCGGGTCGTGGCCGAGGAACCAGTTGAGCAGGCCGTAGTGGACGGAGATGTTGGTCTGGAGATCTTCACCGCGCAGCTCGGTGCGGCGCAGCATCTCGGACAACCGACGCATGTTGTCTTCGCGCGTCGCGCCGGGAGTGAGGATCAGGGCGATGTTCGAGTCGTAGGCTCCGGCGAGGTTGTAGAAGACGAAGTCCCCCGTGTCCGGGTTGCGCACGCCGATCCCCTGATCGAAGCGGATCTCGCCCGGCAAGGGCAGGGACCAGCTCTTGATCAGACCGCCTGCGTGGGGCTGGAGCGCGGCATTCGTGGCGTTGACCCGGGCCTCGATGCCGGAGCGATGCCGCATCACGCGCTCGGGCCTGGGCAGCCGCTCGCCGTGCAGCGCGAGCAGCACCATGGCCTCGATGAGGTGCTCGACGAAGAAACACTCATCGGCGTCGTCCGGGTTGCTGAACTTGAGCCTGTACGCGAGCTCCGTGACCCCGTGCTCCACCTGAATACGGGTGTTCATTTCCATGAAGAAGTGCTCGAAGCCGTCGACGATGCACTCGAAGGTCGAAACACTGTCGAGCTGGGTGGCCGCGCCGAAGCGCTCGGACTCCTCCTCCATGCGCTGGAGACAGGCGATGTCGCCCTCGAGGGTCTTCGCCGCCTCACCCTCGGCTCGGCGCAGCTGGGTCTCGAGCAGCTCGCGAGTCAGCGACACCTCGAGGATCTTCTGCTCGTGCATTTGTACGGAGCAGTCGCGACCCCCGAGCGAGAGGCACCAGTCTCCGTTGCCGATCAGCTGGATCTCGTTATGACGGGTGCGCTCGACGTTGAGCTCGACCAGAAAGTTCCGATTCGATCCCGGCTCGACGACCTTCGACTCGGCCAGGATGTCCATGACGGCGGCGGAGACATCGCCGGGCTCGGTCACGACACGCTGGCCCTTGCCCCCTCCCCCGCCGATGTATTTGAATCGGATCCGATGCCCCGGATACTCGCCCCACATCTTCTCGCTGATTTCGAGCGCGGTCGCCTGCAGCTCCTCGATCGTGACGAGCTCGACGAGCTCGCGATAGCCTTCCTGAAGCAGACGCTCGGCGTTCTCCTCGGGGTTGATCTCCGAATCGAAGACGAACTCGAGCTCGTTGTCCCTGGCGAGCTTCTCGAGCGTCTTCCTCTCGCCGGCCCGCTTCACGAGGGCGAGGGCCGAGACGTTGTCGACCCCGGGAATCACCGCGTTGCCGAGGCTGCGCGCGAGCTTCTTCGCCTCGTCCTTGGCTCCCGCCGCCCTGCAGACCCGTGACGAAGGGCCGATGAAGCCGAGCCCGGCCTTCTCGATCGCCTCGATGAACTCCGCATCCTCGGCCATGAAGCCGTAGCCCGCGAAGAGGTGCGTGTACCCGTTCGAGACCGCGATCTCCAGGATCTGGTTGATGCGGGCCATCTTCTCTTCCTGGCCCTGCCCCATGTAGTCCGGAACCCGGTGCACGTTGTGCACCCACGGAAAGCTCCGCAACTCGGGTGCGAGGCTTCGGGGATAGACGACCGAGTCCTTCTCCGAGAGCAGGATGCCGGTCTCCCGGACCCCGATCTCGGCCATGATGTCGAAGGCCTCCTTGCGCACGGGGCCACGGCATACGATCAGGCACTTGACCGACTCGAGGGAGAAGGAGCGGAGCCACTCTGATTCGGCCTCGTGAAAGGCAGCGCGTCTGAAATTTCGATCCAGCACTATTCGAACTCCCGCTGAATCCCCGACATCGGGGTGGGGGTGTATTTACGCATCAGGAAGTCGAGGTTCTGTGCCAGCACCGAGCGGCTGTACCCGGGCATCACGATCTTCGAGACCGAGCCCAGGGAGAGGGCCTCCTTCGGATTCATCAGCTCTTCTTCGTAGCGCGAGGTGAGTTGGGCGAGACCCTCGTCGCGAGCCCTCGCCGCATCCGCCTCGGACTTTCCGTCCTCGAGCGACTGGCGGTACTGCTTCTCGAGCCCGCCGATCTCGCTCTTGTAGACGAACTCCTTGCCGGCCGGCCCCATCACTGCGATGCGCGCCATCGGCAGGGTGAAAACCATGTCGGCGCCGGTGAAGTGCGAGTTGTAGCTCGCGTAGGCGCCGCCGAAGGCGTTGCGGATGATCAGGGTCATGCTGGGCGTACGCAGATCGATGATCGAATCGAGGAAGTGGCGGCCCTCGAGGATGATCCCCCCGGCCTCCTGCTCACGACCCGGCAGGAAGCCGGTCGTATCCTCGAGGAAGATCATCGGGATGTTGTAGAGGTTGCAGAAGCGGATGAAGCGCGTGCCCTTGCGCGCCGCACCGATGTCGATCTGCCCCGACGCCACGGCGGAGTTGTTCGCCACGAAGCCGACCGCGTGGCCGCCGATGCGACCGAAGGCGGTGATGAGGTTGCG
>CBDUYG010000440.1:0-3803 GCA_965371385.1 uncultured Myxococcales bacterium
CGGCCTGGTCCGACGCGATGTCCTGGCTCCTGCTGCCCCTGCAGTCGAATACCAGTGATGTCGTGAACTTGGTGGGCTCGCCCCTTCACCCGACGTTCCTGCTCGGCTTCGCTCTCGCCGGGATCTCCCTGGTCGTGTGGCTGCGGTTGCTGCGCGGACGAATGGAAGTTGCGGCACTCGGGCTGGCCTGGATCTGGATTGCCTTCGCTCCGACCTCCGGTCTGGTCCCCCTCAATCACCTGCGTGGTGAACGCTACCTCGCGCTCTCGCTCCTCGGACTCGCGCTCCTGATCCCGGCACTGCTGATCCAGCTGCGTGCGCGTCTGGCGGGCCGCAGAGGAAGAGGAGAGGTCGCCTTTGCGCTAATTGCGATCGTCATGGTGGTCGGTCTCGCCCAGCGAAGCTGGCAGCGCACGCCGGATTGGCGCTCGGACCTCACGCTCTTCTCCAGCGATGTGCGTCGCGCGCCTCTCTATCGCGAGGGCTATCACGAGCTCGCGAAGGCCCACGTCGAGGCGGAGGATCTGCGCTCCGCGCAGCGGACGCTCGAAGAGCTGGGCGGGTTGGGGGACTCGCTGAGCGGGACCACGGGCTTCTTCCGGCCCTACGACATGATCGATCTCCACTGCCAGATCAACCTCGCCCTCGGCGAGCCCGAGCAGAGCGTCTTCTACTTCGAGAAGCTCGAGCCGGACTCCCCCGATGTTCGTGCTCTGCCGAAGCTCTCCCTGTGCGCGGCTCGGACCCTGGGCGAGGTGGGACAGGAGGAGCGGGCGTTGGGAATCCTCGAGAACCTCTACGGACTCGGACCCTCGCCCTGGCGGACCGACGTGGTGCTGACCGCCGCGGAGATCCACGCGGACGAGCGCCGCTACCGCGATGCGGAGCGCTGGCTTGCCCGACTCGATCGCTCGCAGATCCAGGATTCGGATCAACTCCATCGCTGGACCGAGCTACGCAGACGCGTCAGCCAACATGCCCCTGCGAGCTGACCGGGCCCGCGCTCACTCGCGCACGGCTCTGCCTTCCCGGAAGCTCTGCACGTGCTGTGCGAGGATGTCGAGCACGACCTGTGGATAGCCGAGTGACTTCGCCTCCGCGAGCGCCTCGTTACCTCGCGCGATGGCCTCGGAGAAATCGCCCGCCTCCGCGTACGCGACCGCGAGAGTGTCGAGGTACTCGGGCCCGGGCCCTCCATCGAGCTTCGAGATCGCGAGCCGGGCGGTCCTCACTGCCTCGTTCCCGTCGCGGTACTCCTCATCGGGCAGGGTGGCGAGTGCCCATGCGTAGTTGTTGAGATGCTCGGGCGAGTCGGCGCAGCTTTCGGCGCCCCTCGCGAGCAGCCGGATCTGATCTTCGTAGCGCTTTCGGCCGTGAAGCTCCTTGGCGAGATCACTCCCCATCGCATCACAGGGTCGCAGCTCGAGCAGCGCCATCCGCGCGTCGATCAGCTCCTCCCCGGCAGCGAGGGCTTCCAGGGATAGGATCAGGTTGCGTAGATGAATGGGCTTGCCGGATTCCCGGGCGATGGCTCGTCGGAAGTGACTCGCCGCCTCTTCGTGGCGGCCGAGCCCGGCCAGGGACTGGCCCACCAGCCCGAGAGCGTGGCCGTTGCCGGGGTTGCGTTCGAGCAGCTCGGAACTCGAGAGATAGGCCTGCTCGAAGTCGCCGGTAAGGATGAAGCCCTGGGAGCTGGAGATGATCCCGATGTCGCGCGCCTTCGATGACGGATCGTCGCCCCAGAGCTCCATCGTCGCCAGCTCATCCACGATCGTCGCCGTCTCCTCCGGCGTCGTATAGCCAAGGGCGACGAGCTGCTCACGGGTCGCCTCATCGACGGCGATCCTGGAGTCCTCGGGGCCGGGTCCGGCATCGGCCAGCAGCGACCGCATGCGATCGCGCAAGGCGTCGGCTCTCTCGGTCTCGGTTGCGAAGAGATTCGCGAGCTCCCTCGGATCGGTTTCGAGGTCGTAGAGCTCGGGGTTCACCTTGTGGATGTACTTCCAGCGGCCCTCCCTCACGAAGCGCAGGGGCGCGATGTCGAAGGTCTGGCTGAGCTCGATCGACTCGCCGTAGCTCGTGAGACCAATCGCGCTCTGCCGGCCCGCGAGGATTTCCCGCAAGGAGACGCCCTGGATTCCTTCGAGGGCGGGGAGATTTGCGAAGTCCACGAGCGTGGGAGCGATGTCGGCGGTGCGAACCGGAGAGCCGACTCGCAGCCCCGCCTTCAGCTCGGGCAGCCCCCAGAAGATCAGGGGCGCCCGCATCGTGCTCTGGTAGACGAAGTGCATGTGCGAACGTTCGCCGTGCTCACCCATCGCTTCGCCGTGGTCGGAGGTCAAGACCACGAGCGTGATCTCACGCAGTCCGAGCTTCCCGATTTCGTCGATCACCCGCCCGATCTGCGAGTCCATGTAGGCGGCTTCGGCGAGGTAGGGCTGTCCGGGGAATCGGGTGAGAAACTCCTGGGGCGCGCCGTAGGGATGATGCGGATCGAAGAAGTGGAGCCAGAGGAGGAAGGGTTGCGAACGTTGCTCGCGCATAGAAGTCGATTCCCGATTGGGCGATGTCGCGGGCCACACGAATCGGATACTCGGTCTGCTTGGTGTCGTTCCGATGCACGACCTGCTTGAGCGTCACTCCGGGACTGGTGGGATCGCGCCGGTGCTCGAACCCCTGGGCGACCTGGCTCGTCTCCTGGAGGACGACGGCCGCGATCTTCGCTCCGGTCCGGTAGCCGCCGTCGCGAAGTACCTCGGCCAGGGTCGTGCTCTGCTCCGAGAGCACATAGCCCACGTTGGAGCGGGCGCCGTGGGCATAGGGGAATTTGCCGGTAAAGATCGTGGAGTGGGATGGCAGGGTCGAGGGGCTCGAGGTAGAGACCTGATCGAAGAGCACACCCTCGTGCGCCAGGCGATCGATTCGGGGCGTGGCTCCGTGCGAGCTTCCGTAGACGCCGAGCGTGTCCGCCCGGGTGGTGTCCATCGTGATGACGATGATGTTGGGCGGGCCCTCCCGCCGCGCGTCTCGCGGCGCCCGGGGATTGGCCGCACTACGGGGCGCGGAATCGGATGCTCCATTGCTGGACGCGGCTGCGGGTAGGCCGGCCTTCGGTTCGGATCGGCCCGGGGAGGAGGCGGTGTCCGGCGAGTTACTTCCGCAGGCGCCGAGGAGTATCGCCAGGGCGATCGCAAGTGGTGCCAGGGCCAGCGCAGGGCGTCGGATCGATGGTCGTTCGAGGATTCGAAGTCTTGTTGCCGGGTCTGCGAGGGGGGGGCAAGCGCACCTCGTTGTGCGGCCCATCGGTACGGAGAGCTGGTCGGACCGGTCGTCGATTGGAAACGGATGATGGGAGAGTGCCGCAGAGAATGCCCTGAGAGGAGTGGCCCCGCCAGATTTCCCGAGCCGTCATGGGCTCTGCTCTTGACTTCTCCCGACCCCGTCTCGAGCGGCCGTCATGTCGGCGAGCGAAGGGCGCACGACCTCGGAGTGGTAGCTCTGCCTCCAATCGATGGGATTCGCCCCAGGCAGCTGATTCTCTCCTCGGCGGCACAAGAAATGTTAAAATTCGCGGACTTATGAACTCGGAGGTGCAATCTTGATCGCTCGTTCTTCGCTTCGGATCTCACTGTCGTTGCATTCGCGCCCGGCGTTCGCAGCGCCGTCACCCCTCGCACTCTTCATCCTGATCGGCAGCTTCCTGCCCCTCGCCGCATGGGCGGAGCACCAGCGCGTCCCGGGCACGAGCGTTTTCCTCGAAGTGCCCGACGGGTTCGTCTATTCCCAACCCCTCAAGGGCTTCT
>CBDUYG010000441.1:0-3799 GCA_965371385.1 uncultured Myxococcales bacterium
GGAATCGCCGGGCGCGCAGCACGTACTCCGCCGCGAAGCCCGGATAGAGCGAGTGGTTGCTGCCGTCGTCCGAGAGATACCAGCTATTGCAGCCCGACGACCAGACCATGTGCTTCATCCGGCGCTGGATACCCTCGTTGTAGCGCTTCTGGATCTCCGGCTTCACCTCGACGGAGCGCAGCCCCTCGGCCTTCATCTTCTGGATCGCCTGCACGGCATGCGAGATCTGGGCTTCGGTGAAGACGAGCACTGAGGTGTGCCCGGGGCCGGTGTTGGGCCCCATCATGATGAACCAATTCGGGAAGCCCGCGACCGACATGCCCTTGTACGCGACGGCTCCGTCCCTCCACACCTCGTCCAGGGTCAGGCCTCCAAGGCCTCTGATCGGAAAAGGCGCACTTGCGAGTCCGAGGGCGAAGCCGGTCGCGAGTATGATGACATCCGCGGCGTGCAGTATTCCGTCTCGGGTTTCGATTCCATCAGGGCGGATCTCCTCGATCCGATCCGTCACCAGGTCGACGTTGTCCCGTTCGAAGGTCTTCCAATAGTCGTCGGAGATGAGAATGCGCTTGCAGCCGAATTGAAAGCGCGGATGGAGCTTGCGGCGTAGCTCGGGATCTTCGACCTGGGCGTTGAGGAACTTGAGGGAGCCCGCCTGAGGGAGGGACGAGAGCCGCGGCGCATCGAGAAAGATGAAGGGACCCATGAGCTCACTGAGCCAGTACATCACCGTCCGGCTCAGCCTCAGCAGGAAGGGAAAGCGCGCCAGTCGCCGCTTCGCCTGCTCGGAGTAGACGACGTCTTTCTTCGGCACCACCCAGGCCGCCGTACGCTGGAACACACTCAGCTTCTCGACCTGGGGCGCGATCGACGGAACGACCTGCACCGCGCTCGCTCCCGTGCCGATCACCGCGACCTTCTTGCCCGTGATGTCGAAGTCGTGATTCCAGCGCGCGGTGTGGAAGACCTCACCCTCGAAGCCCTGGAGACCCTTGATATCCGGCAGGGCGGGATCGACGAGTCCCCCGACACCACAGAGGACGACCCGAGCGCGGAGGGTCTCGCCGTGATTCGTCGCGAGTGCCCAGCTTCCGGTCGCCTCTTCATAGCGCGCGTCGACGATCTCGGTTGCGAGCTTCAGGTAGGAGCGCAGCCCCCACTTCTCCACCACGCCGAGCAGGTATTCCTGGATCTCCCCCGACTCCGCGAAGGCCCGGCTCCAATCGGGGCGCTGCTCGAACGAGAAGGAGTAGACGTGGGAGGGGACGTCGCAGGCCGCGCCCGGGTAGGTGTTGTCCCTCCAGGTTCCGCCAATCTCACTCGCGCGCTCGACGATCGTGAAGGAGTCGATGCCGGCCTTCAGGAGCTGGATCGCCATCCCGATGCCGGCGAATCCCGCGCCGATGATGACGATGGGGAAGTCCTCCAGTCGATCTTCACTCGATGAGGGCTGCGCCGAAGACATGATGGGTGATCCGATCTGGTAGCCGGCGCAGCGCAGGAACTCGTGCAGAACGGGCTTCGCTCGACGGAGCCGCCTCTTTACCGGGACCTTCTATCTATACCGTATGAGACGCGGAAAGGCGCGAGCCCTGATCCCGCTCCACCGTCCGGGTGTCTCCCGTCGGCAGCCCATCCTCCCCGAACGCGAAACGCCAAGCGGATATCCGCTCGTCATGACCCTTCAGAGAAGGTGGGAGTTCACCATGATGCCGCCGTCTGCGAGGAGGCTCGCCCCAGTGACGAAGGACGAACGCTCCGACGCCAGCCAGATCACCGGCTCCGCGATCTCTTCGGGAGTCCCGATGCGACGCATGGCGTGCTGGGCGACGGTTCGCTCCTTGTGCGCGGGAAACTCTTCGAAATAGCGCGCGATCGCAGGAGTCTCGAAGCCGCCCGGAGCTACGGAGTTGACCCGGATGCCCTGAGTCGCGTACTCGGACGCGCCGGTCCGCGTCAGCGCGTCGACGCCACCCTTGGCAGCAATGTACGCCCCGAGCATCGCCTCGCCCGTAGCCACGCTCGCCGTGATGATGTTGATGATCGAACCGCCCCCGCGCTCGATCATCGCGGGGATCTCGAACTTCATGCAGTGGAAGACGCCGCTGAGGCAGACGTCGATGGTGCGCTGCCAGGTGCGCTCACTCATTTCATGGAGCGCAGCGAAGCCCCCCGCCCCGCCAACGGCATTGTTCGACGCCCAATCGAGTCCACCGAAGTGCAGGGCGCAGTGCTGCACCATCGAGGACACCTGGTCGGGATCGGTGACATCGCAGTGGAAGTAGATCGCGTCACCACCCTCGGCGAGGATCGCGTCCACCGTCGCCTCCCCCTGCTCGTCGGCGATGTCGGCGACCAACACCTTCGAGCCCTCGCGTGCGGCCAGGATCGAGGTCGCCCGCCCCAGGCCCGAAGAGGCGCCGGTCACGAGCCCCACCTTCGAAGTCAAGAATCCCATGTCCTCGAGCTCCCCCTCACTCTGTTGGCGTTCTTCGCCCTCGCCCGGGGAGATGGAAATCGGAGATCGCCTCGACCCGAGGTCAGCCCGCCGCCATGTGGTCCGGAACCAGGAGTCTCAGACAATTCGTACAGCTGTGGATCTGCTCGCCCCGGCGGATCTCCGAGTAGGTCTGGCGCGGGAGCACAATGCGGCACTCGGGACACGACTTGCCGCTCAGGACGCAGACGGCCGGATGATGCTTCGCGAGGATCCGGTTGTATCGCGCGAGGATTTTCGGATCGATGTCCGTGACCACTCGAGCGCGCTGATCGCCGAGATCGACGAGCTGGGCGTTGAGCGCGGCGTCGCGAGAGGAGAGGTCGCCCCGCCGGCCCGGGGCAGCGGACTCGAGGTCGGCATACGTTCCCTGGGACCGGGCGAGATCCGATTTAGCCCCATCGATGGTCTCCATCAGCTCGAGGGCGCGGGTCTCGAATTCCGACTTCAGGGAGCTGGCGTGCTCGATTTCGTGTTGTAGGGCCTCGTATGCCTGGGTGGTGGTCACCTGGGAGCTCTGGTCGTCGAGCTTCTTCAGCACGGCCTCCTGATCTCGCATCTGACTCTCGAGCTGACGCTCCTCGAGCTCTTCCCGCTCGAGCAGGCTCTTCGCGGCAACCACGACCTCACCCGCCCGCGCGATCGCGCTCTCGAGCGCGCTGCGCTCGAGCGGAATCTGCTCGAGCCCCTCTCGTACGTCCCGGATCTCGCTGTCGATGACCTGGGTAGCGAGCAGCCGGCGCATCGTATCCTGCATGAAACTCTCCCTCGAGCCAGATTGGAGCCCTCGAGCCAGCTGGAGTCTAACCCTTCTCAGCGAAGCGGTACGGGGGAATTTCGCGCAGGCCCGTTCTGAGTTCGCCGAACACTGAAGAGGGGGGGCGAAATCGCCCAATTCTTCGCCACGAAGATTTTTTCAGACACATTTGCCCTCTCGCTCCCACACATCCCTCGAAGCGCCACGAACGAAACCATCAGCGCCGCTCGTCCGGCTCGAGGGAGTACCTGAATTGTCACTGCTCAAGACCGTCTGCGTCCAACTCCAGAAACCGAGCCACATCCGCGGGATGCTCTCGCTGCTCGCCGTCACGACCTTGCTCCTGGCTCTTTGCAGTCCTGCTCACTCGCTGGGATTCGCGAGCCGGAGCGGTGGCGGCTTCGTGTCGCTCCACAACCTCGTGAACGGCGACGAGTCCTTCACATCGAAGAATGGCGAGCTCGTCTTCAGCGACTTCTCCGTCGATTTCAGCGGTATCCGAGCCAACCTGCATAGCTATCGGGTCTATGCCCTCGATGATGGCT